>JANONH010000344.1:0-11092 GCA_031420735.1 Methylibium sp. | reverse complement strand
AAACACCTGCTCGAGCATGAGCGTGTGCCACACCAACCAGTCGGGTTTGCGACGGTCCAGGCGCAGGCTGCGCTCGACGATGGGCACGAGGCGCGCGCTCGTCACGGAATCACCGCTTGCAAACAGCGTGACTTCATGGCCAGCATCGACCAAGGCTTCGGTAAGGTATGAGACGACACGCTCCGTGCCCCCGTAGCCCTGGGGCGGAACACTCTCGAACAGGGGAGCAACCTGGGCGATTTTCAAACGGGAGGCGGCAAGGGTCATTCGCGAAGATGGCAAGTAGCGCGCCCACGCGGGCTTGGCTGCAACGCAAGCCATCGCGGCGAGCATGGCTCTCGCTCACCGCGTCGCCGAGGCACGGCTAGCGTTCAACCCTTGACGACACTGGCTTCGAGTTTTGCCCGCCGCAGCGCTCCACACCGCGCGCGCCGCGAATGCGTCGAGGCCGTTCGGGGTTGAACGGTTTGCAGCAAGCGGCTATGAAGCGAGTCGGCGGTGTCTCAATCACTGGCCGCCAACGGCTGCGCCACACCCACCTGCCCGCTCACGAGCAGCGTTGGAGCATCCACGCATGCTCGAGGGTTTTGCCTGTGCGGCGCCGTGCGCTTTCGGGCGAGTGGCGAGCGGCGAACGGCAAACCGACGCCCGGGCCGCCCTGGGTTCACTGCGTCAAGGTGCGCAAATGCGCCACGCGCTTTCTCGTGCCGGGGTGGGTCGCGGTGTCGCTGACCATGGGCCGCGAGCGAAACAGCGCCAGCGCGGTCTCGCCCGATTCACCCACGCGTGCCAGGACTTGCCAGGCGAAAGCGTCGGCCGCGTATTCCTGCTGGTGCGCCAAGGCCGAGGCCTCGCGTCCCAGCGCCCACGCCACCGCGTCGGTCTTTTCCTGCACGACCTCGTCGGGAATGTGCTTGTAAAAGACGGCTGCCATGGCCGACCAATCGCCGTGCGCCACATGCCCGAGTTCATGAGCGAGCGCGAAGAGGCGCTCGCCCTCGCTCATGTCGGCCAGCGAAACATTGGCCACGATCACCTTGCCGAGCAGGCACTCGGCCACCTTGCTGCCACGCACGACGCGCAAACTCACCGGGATCGGCAAGTCCACCAAGGGCAACAAACGCTCGAAGCTGCGTTGCACGCGCTGCGCCTGGGCACTGCCCGAGTCGGCCAAGTCCAGGGCGTCGAGCTGCTGTTTCTGCGACCGTTCCAAGACCGCGAAGATGTCCTCGGCGCCCCAAGCGGGCGATGACGCGAGGAGAAACAAAGCCAAGAGGACGGTTCGCATGGCAGCTCCAGCTTGCAACCCAGGTGTATGCGGGTTTGTCCTAGGCACGGGCAAACTGTGTGCCACGCGGCCGCGCCGGTGGCGGCTTTCTGCCGCTTCGCGACAGGCGACGGTCGAAGTCATGAGGCGCGCAATGCCTGCCCAAGGCGCGTGGGCACCACTCTGCGCGAACTAGAATCGCCGCCCACTCAGCGCCCGTGGCGCCCGGCCTCCCGCCGAGCTTGCACGTCCCACGAAAGCCCCTGCCATGAGCCTCAAATGCGGCATCGTCGGCCTGCCCAATGTCGGCAAGTCCACCCTGTTCAATGCGCTGACCCAGGCCGGCATCGCGGCCGAGAACTACCCTTTTTGCACCATCGAGCCCAATGTGGGCATCGTCGAGCTGCCCGACAAGCGCCTGGCGGCGCTCGCGGCGATCGTCAGGCCCGAGCGCGTGGTGCCGGCGATCGTCGAGTTCGTCGACATCGCAGGGCTGGTGGCGGGTGCCAGCCAGGGCGAGGGCCTGGGCAACCAGTTTCTCGCACACATCCGCGAAACCGACGCCATCGTCAACGTGGTGCGCTGCTTCGACGACGAAAACGTCATCCACGTGGCCGGCAAGGTGGACCCGCTGTCGGACATCGAGATCATCCAGACCGAGTTGTGCCTGGCCGACCTGTCCACCGTCGACAAGACGCTGCAGCGCTCGCTGAAGGCCGCGAAGTCGGGCAACGACAAAGAGGCGGCCCGGCTGGTGGCCGTGCTGCAGAAATGCCATGACGCGCTCGACCAGGCACGGCCGGTGCGCAGCATTGCGTTCAGCAAGGAAGAGTGGGCCGTGCTCGGGCCGCTGTGCCTCATCACCGCCAAGCCGGCGATGTTCGTCGCCAACGTTGACGAAGGCGGCTTCGAAGGCAATGCCTATCTCGACAAACTGCGCGCTTTCGGTGTGGCGCAGAACGCGCCGGTGGTGGCGATCTGCGCCAAGACCGAGGCCGAGCTCGCCGACATGAGCGACGAGGACAAGCTGCTGTTTCTCGCCGAGATGGGGCAGGACGAACCGGGCCTGGACCGCCTGGTGCGCAGCGCCTTCAAGCTGCTCGGCCTGCAGACCTACTTCACCGCCGGCGTGAAAGAAGTGCGCGCCTGGACCATCCACGTCGGCGACACCGCGCCGCAGGCCGCAGCGGCGATCCACACCGACTTCGAGCGCGGCTTCATTCGCGCCCAGACCATCGCGTTCGCCGACTTCATCGCCTGCAAAGGCGAGCACGGCGCCAAAGAAGCCGGAAAGATGCGCTCCGAAGGCAAGGAGTACGTGGTCAAGGACGGCGACGTACTGCACTTCCTGTTCAACGTCTGAGGCGGCCTCGGCGCCTGCTGCCCTGCCGATGCATGCCGCGCCCGCCCACGCATCGCCACCGGCCGGGGCGCTGTGCTTTGGCCCCTACGAGCTTCACCCGGCGCAGCGCCGCCTGCTCGCCCACGGCGAGCCGCTTGCGTTGGGCGCACGCGCCTTCGACGTGCTTTTGGCGCTGGCCGAGCGGCCGGGTGAACTGATCGGCAAGGACGCCTTGCTCGAACGGGTGTGGCCCGGAGTCGTGGTCGAGGAAAACAACCTGCAGGTGCAGGTCTCGGCGTTGCGCAAGCTGCTCGGTGCACAAGCCATCGCCACCATTCCGGGGCGCGGCTACCGCTTCACGCTCGAGCCGACCCAGCGCGCGCCGGCCGCGCGACCGGCGCCCGCCTCGCTCCCCGAGCGCTTGCCGCCGCTGCTCGGGCGCGAGGCGGACTTGGTGGCGCTGCGCACACTCGGTGAGGTGCATGCCCTGCTCACGGTGGTCGGGCCGGGCGGCATTGGCAAGACGCGGCTTGCGCAGGCCCTGGCGCAAGAGCGCGCCGCCGTTGCGCCGCAGTCGGTGGTCTGGGTCGAACTGGCGCCGCTGTCGGACGCGGCGCTGCTGCCTGGCGCGCTGGCCGCCGCAATCGGCCTGGAACTCGCGGGCAGCGGCCCGCCCCTGGCCGCGCTGCTGAGCGCTTTAAAGCCGCTTGCCGTCTGGATCGTGCTCGACAACGCCGAGCATCTGCTCGAAGGCGTGGCCGCTCTGGCGCAGGCCTTGCTGCGCGGCACGGCGGGCGTGCGCCTGCTCGTCACGAGCCAGGCGCCGCTGCGCATCGAGGGCGAAGCGCTGTACCGGCTCGATGCGCTGGCCGTGCCGGCACCGGGCGCGACGGTCGAGCAAGCGCTGCAGCACGGCGCGGTGGCGCTGCTCGCAGAGCGGGCCGGCGCACTGGACCGGCGCTTCGTGGTCGACGCCGTCAACCTCGAAGCGGTGGTCGACATCTGCCGATGCCTGGACGGCATGCCGCTGGCGCTGCAGTTGGCCGCGGCCCGTCTGCCGATGCTCGGCGCGGCGGCGCTGGCGCGCGGCCTGGCCGAGCGCTTTACCTTGCTGCAGTCGGGCGCGCGCGGCGCGGCGCAGCGGCACGCCACCTTGCGCGCCACCTTCGACTGGAGCTACGCCTTGCTCGGGCCGGTTGAACGGCGCAATTTCTGCCGCCTGGGCGTGTTCGTCGGTGGTTTCACGCTCGAGCTGGTGCGCGCCGCCCTGTGCGACGATTCAAGCGACAGCTGGGCCGCGGTCGACTCACTGGCCGTGCTGGTGGAGCGCTCGCTCGTGAGCGCCGACGGCCGCGACCCGCCGCGTTACGCGCTGTCGGAAACCGGGCGCGCCTATGCCTTGGCGCGCTGGTCCGACCCCGACCATGCCGAGGCCGCCGCCAGCCTGCCGGCGCGCCACGCGCAGGCGCTTCGCGAGGTCTTCGAACACGCGCCCACGGCCTACCTGGGCGAGCCCGACGCGCTCTGGCTCGCCCGCTTCGAACCCGAACTCGACAACCTGCGCGCCGCCCTTGCGTGGGCGCTGGTGCACGACGGCGTCTGCGCCGTGGCCCTGGTTGGCGCGGCCGCGCCGCTCTGGCGCTACCTCTCGCTCGACGCCGAGACGCAGCGCGCGGTCCAGGCCAGCGAAGCCCACGTGGCGAGCGCGCCGTCTGCATTGGCTGCGCGTTGGTGGCGCGCAGCCCAGTGGGCCTGGGCGGAAGAGGCACCGACTCGTTCGCGCGCGGCAGGTGCCGCCGCGCAGGCGCTCTACCGCGGACTCGGCGACACACTCGGCCTGTACGCTGAGCTGACCGCCATCGCCGGGCAGTGGCAAGCGGCGCATTGCGAAGCCGATGCGGCCCTCGCCGAGGCGCTGGCGATCGAGTCGCCGCACTGGCCGGCGCGCGCGCGCCTGGGGCTTTCGCGCGCGCGCCGACGTGGCACGCGCCCACGGCCGGCTCGCCGAAAGCCGCGAGGCACGCGAGCGTGAACTCGCCCTGCGCTGCGAAAGCGGCGACGAACGCGGTCGCCTGCGCGCGCTCTCGCACCTTGCCGACCTCTGGCTCGCGCTCGGCGACGCCAAACAAGCGGTGCGGCTCGGCCGCGAACTGGTGCTGCAACTGCACACGCGGCGCACCCAATCGACCTTGTGCGTCGCGCAGCTCAACTTGGTCAACGCGCTGCTGCGCCTGGGTTCTTGCGATGAGGCCCGGGCGCTGGCACGCGAGGCCAGCGGACCGGCGCGGGATTTCGGGCTGCTCTGGCTGGCTGGCGACGACCTGGCGCTCATCGCCGCACGCCAGCAGCGCTTCGAGATCGCCGCCAGCTTGCTGGGCTGGGCCGATGCCGCCTATGCCGCCCGGGCCGACAGCCGCACGGCGAGCCGGGCGCATTCGCGCTGCGAGGTGTCGGCGTTGGTGAACCAGGCGCTCGAAGCGGGCAGCGTGGCGCGCCTCATGCATGCGGGCAGCGAGGGCTGGGTGCCCGGCTGGGTCGAAGCGGCCCTGGCCCAAGGGTCCTGAAGCGCGCGGCCATCGGCCATTGACCATCGGTCTGCGCCGCGGGCCGATGGCGCCGTTCAAACGATGGCCGGGAACAGCACCTGCACGCACAGACCGCTGCCTTCTTCGGCGTCGCAGAGGCGCACTTCGGCGCCGTGTGCCAAGGCGATGTCGCGCACGATGGCCAGGCCCAGGCCACTGCCGGTTCCCACCGAGCCGGGCGAGCGGTAGAAGCGCTCGAACACGCGTTCGCGCTCGGCGGCCGCAATGCCAGGGCCGTTGTCTTCGACTTCCAACAGGGCGCGCGCGCCCTGGGGCGTGCGCCTCGAAACGGTGCGCACCGTGATGCGCACCGGCCGCGGGTCGCCGTCGACGTCGCCGCCACCGTACTCGAGGGCGTTGTGCACGAGATTGCCGAGCAGCTCGCCGAGCAAGTGGTGGCGGCCAACCAACGCAGCGGCTTCGAGCTGGAAGCCGAGGTCGGCGCCGCGCTCGAGTGCGCGCGGCACCCAGTCTTGCGCCGCGTCTTGCGCCACGGTCTTGAGGTCCACGGGGCCGGCGCGGCCCGGCGCGCGGCTGAGGGCTTCGGTGCGCGCCAGCGCGAGCAGTTGGTCGGCCAGCCGTGCCGCACGGTGCGCCGAGCGGTGGATGCGCTGCAGGGTGGCGTGCACTGCCGCGGGGTGCTGCTCGAGCAGAGCCAGCTCCGACTCGGTCCGCAGCGCGGTGAGCGGCGTGCGCAACTGATGGGCGGCGTCGGCGATGAAGTGGCGCTGCTGGCCGGCGTCGGCCGCCACGCGCTTGAGGAGTTGGTCGATGGCATCGACCAGCGGCTTGATCTCGGCGGGCAGTCGACCGCGCCGCAAAGGCCGCAAGTCGTCGAGCGAACGCTGTGCGAGTTGCTCGTTGAGCGAAGCGAGCGGGCGCATGGCCGCGCTCACGACCAGCCAGATGGCCAGCGCCAGCAAGAGCGCCGCGCCCGAAGCCAGCAGCGCCGTGACCGACACCGACGCCAGGCGGGTCTGCTCGCGCTCGCGCAGCGTCTCGGCCACCCGCACTTGACACACGCCGGCGCCGCAGTCGAGCGCCCGAGCCGACATGCGCAAGGCCTGGTCGCCGACCTTGGTGTCGAGCAGTCGGTGCTCGCCACGCCCGAGCTCGACCGGGGGTGCTGCGAGCGGCACGTCGCCGGCGATCCACTGGTTTTCGGGGCCGAGCACCACGTAGTAGATGCTGTCCTTGCCGGCGGTGGTGCGCAGCGACTGCTCGGTCTGCTGGTTGATGTCGAACTGCACACCCCGCTCGCCCATGCGCACCAGACGGCCGAGTGCGAGGCTCCAGTCGCTCAGCGCGCTGTCGAAGGCGGCGTCGGTGCGAGCCAGCTGGTTGCGCACGTCGAGCACCGAGCGCAGTGGCACCACCAGCGCAATCAGCAAGACCACCCACATCATCAGCGTGGCCTTGAGACTCCTGAGCATCACGGCGGGGTGGCAGCGTTCGCGGAAACTTCTTCGACCAGGTAGCCGAAACCCCGCACGGCGCGGATGCGCAGGCCGGCGGGTTCGATTTTCGGGCGCAGTCGGGAGACGTAGACCTCGACCGCGTTCTCGGAGAGCACGTCGTCCCAGCCGCTGATGGCCTGCAGGATCTGCTCCTTGCCGACGACGTGGCCAACGCGGCCGAGCAGGTATTCGAGCACCGCCCATTCGCGCGCCGAAAGCTCGAGCGCCTGCTCGCCGATCCAGACGCGGCGCGCCAGCAGATCCATGCGCAGCGATCCCATGGACAGGTCGCTGCCTCGGCGGGCCTGGTGGCGGCGCGTGAGCACGCGCGCGCGGGCGATCAACTCGGCCAGGGCGATCGGCTTGACGAGGTAGTCGTCGGCGCCCATTTCGAGTCCGTACACACGGTCTTCGACGGTGTCGCGCGCGGTGAGCATCAACACCGGCAAGGTGGAGCCTTGCCTGCGCACGCGCTTCAAGGTTTCGAAGCCGTCGATGCCGAGCAGCCCGATGTCGAGGATCAGCAGATCGTAGGGGTCGGTCTTGACGGACGCCGCGACGGGCTCGCCACGCGGCGTATGGTCGACGTTCCACCCCTGCGAGCGCAGCGCACGCGCTGTCGACTCCGCCAAGGACGGGTCGTCTTCCACCAGCAGGACATGCATCGGTCGTGCATTCGGTCCGGCATAGCGGGATGTCAAATTCATGGCTCCCCCCAAGTGCGCTTGGCGCACCCACCGCCAACTGTAGCTTGCCGCGCCAGAAAGCCCGTAGGGACAATCAAGTGCAGCCCCCATCCGCGGCTCATTAAGCGCGTGCTGAAACTTTGGTTCTAAATTGCCGTCGAACCACGGATTCAAAGCCGCCTTAGCACTCGGGCGCGCTGAGTGCTAGTATGGTTTTCAATGCAAGGAGGCTACCGATGACTTTTGCTTCCATGAATGCCGCCCTGCCCCTGGCCTCGGCCGATGGGCAGGCGGTCGTGGTGCGCGACCCCTGGGCGCTGGCGCCCTCGCTGGGCGACCTGGGTGCCTACATCGCCGCCGTGAACCGCCTGCCCCTGCTTACCCAGGCAGAGGAGCAGTCGCTCGGCCGGCGCCTGCGTGAGAACAACGACCTCGAAGCCGCCGGACGTCTGGTCTTGTCGCACCTGCGCCTCGTGGTGTCGGTGTCGCGGCAATTCCTGGGCTATGGCTTGCCGCATGGCGACCTGATCCAGGAAGGCAATGTCGGCCTGATGAAAGCAGTGCGTCGCTTCGACCCCGAGCAGGGCGTGCGCCTGGTGAGTTACGCGCTGCACTGGATCAAGGCCGAAATCCACGAGTACGTGTTGAAGAACTGGCGCATGGTCAAGCTCGCCACCACCAAGGCGCAGCGCAAGCTGTTCTTCAACCTGCGCTCCATGAAGCAGGGCCTGAAGGCCGGCGCGGTCGACGCCGATCTTCACCGCAGCACGCTCACCGACGCCGAGATCGACATCGTTGCACGCGACCTCAAGGTCAAGCGCGAGGACGTGATCGAGATGGAAACGCGCCTCTCGGGCGGCGACGTGGCTCTCGATCCGCAGAGCGACGACGGCCAAGAGAGCTATGCCCCCATCGCCTACCTGTCCGACGAGCGCCACGAGCCGACCCGGGTGCTCGACGCGCAGTACCGCGACGCCCTGGCGAGCGATGGCATCGTGCAGGCGTTGGAGGTGCTCGACGCGCGCAGCCGGCGCATCGTCGAAGAGCGCTGGCTCAAGGTCGACGACAACGGCTCGGGCGGCATGACCCTGCACGACCTGGCGCAGGAATACGGCGTGAGCGCCGAGCGTATTCGCCAGATCGAAGTGGCTGCGATGAAGAAGATGCGCAAGTCGCTGGTCGAGTACAGCTGAGCGTCCCGCCGCCCGCTGCGTCACAACAGGCGGCCGCTGGCCGCCTGTTTCACGACACGCTGCGTAATTGCCGACCGCTGGCCGCCTTTTTTCACGGCCGCGGCCCCCGCGTGCTCAAGCCATCAGTTGCTTGAGGTCGCTGACCCAGGCCTCCACCGGCTGGCCGTAGCGCACGAAAAGGCGAATGCGGCCCTGCGTGTCGAACACGTAGGAGCCGGCGGTGTGGTCCATGGTGTAGTTGACCGGATCCTTGCCTTTGACCTTGGAGAAGAAAGCCTTGAAGGACTTGGCGGCCGCCTGCGTTTCTTCGACCGTGCCACGCAGGGCGATGAAGTCGGGGCCGAAGTTGGCCATGTAGTTCTTCAGCAGCTCGGGCGTGTCGCGCTCGGGGTCGATGGTCACGAACAGCGGCTGCAGTTTGGCGCCGTCGGCGCCGAGCGATTGCCTGACCTGCGCCAGTTCGGTCAGGGTGGTGGGGCAGACATCGGGGCACTGCGTGTAGCCGAAGAACACGACCACCGCCTTGCCCTTGAATTCGGCCAGGCTGCGCAGCTTGCCTTCGGTGTCGGGCAGGCTCAGGTTGCGGCCGTAATCGCCGCCGGTGATGTCGACGGCCTTGAAGCCGCCGGCTGGCGCCGTGGGCTGGCCTTGTTCGCAGGCAGTTAACCAGGTGAGGCAGGGCGCGGCGGCGGCCCATGCGAGAAGAGCGCGGCGTGTGGTCATGTTTTTAGCCCCGCAGCAGCGGGTCCAGGTAATGGTCGAGCAGCAGTGCCGCAAACAGCAGCGCAAGATGCCAGATCGAGAAACGGAAGGTGCGTCGCGCGAGCGCCTCGCTGTAGGCGCGCCACAACATGAAGGCATGGCCGAAGAAGGCGAGCCCCAGCACCACGGCGGCCGCCAGGTAGAGCCAGCCGCTCATGCCGTAGACGAACGGCAACAGCGTCGCGGCGAACAGCACGATGGTGTACAGGAGGATTTGTAGCCGGGTGAAGTCGTTGCCGTGCGTGACCGGCAGCATGGGCAGGCCCGCGCGCGCGTATTCTTCGGCGCGGTAGAGCGCCAGGGCCCAAAAATGCGGCGGCGTCCACAAGAAGATGATGAGGCACAGCATCATCGCCTCCGGCCCGACCTCGCCGCGCAGCGCCGCCCAGCCGAGCACCGGCGGCATGGCGCCCGAGGCGCCGCCGATAACGATGTTCTGCGGCGTGGCCGGCTTGAGCAGCACCGTGTAGATCACCGCGTAGCCGACGCAGGTGGCGAAGGTGAGCCACATGGTGAGAGCGTTCACCCACCACCACAGCACGGCCATGCCGGCCGCGCACAGCGCAAACGAAAACGCCAGCGTCTGCACATTGCTCAGTTCGCCCTTGGCGGTGGCGCGCCAGGCGGTGCGCTTCATGCGCGCGTCGATGCGCTGTTCGACGATGCAGTTAAAGGCCGCTGCGGCGCTGGCGACGAGCCAGATGCCAATGCTCGCAGCCAGTGCGGTGCCCCACTGCGCCGCTGCCGGCCAGCCCGGCACGGCCAGCAACATGCCGATGACGGCGCAGAACACGATGAGCTTGACGACGCGCGGCTTGGTGAGTTCGCTGAACTGCCGCCAACGCGAGGGCAGCGAGACGCGCACGGCGTCCGGGCTCGAGGCGATCGACTCCGACATGACTGGTGCCCGCTGCTTTAGGGAATGCCTTGCAGGCACGCTGCCGTGCCGGCGCGTGCCTGCAAGGCCAAAGCATGGGTTCGCCCGAGCAAAAGCGCAAGCAAGAGCACCAGCGCCGCCGCGCCGCCCGTGTGCGAGACCGCGGCAGCCAGCGGCCAGTCGAACACGACATTGGCCACGCCGGTGACGGTTTGCCACGCGGCCACGGCGCACAGCCCCCAGGCCGGCGCGCGCAGGGCCTTCACCCGCGCCAGGTGCCAGGCGAGCAAGAGCATGGCAGGCAGCAACACTGCGGCCCCGGCGCGGTGCGCCCAGTGGATGGCCGTCAGCGCTTCGAAGGGCAGCCACAGGCCGTCGGCGCCGACGCCCAGGCGTCGCACCAGCGCAAAGCCTTGTTCAAAGTCCATGGCGTCGGGCCACCACTCGCCCTGGCAGGTGGGAAAGTCGCTGCAGGCCAGCACAGCGTAGTTCGCACTGACCCAGCCACCGAGGGCAATTTGCGCGACGCCAAGTGCGGCCACCGCCCACAAGCCGCGCCGGCTCGCCACCCCGACTGGCACGCTGCGGCGGCGCGGCGCGTCGACCTGGAGGGCCAGCAGCGCGAGCAAGCCCAGGCCGCCCAGCAGGTGCAGCGTGACGACCCAGGGAGCAAGCTTCAGGGTCACCGTGAGCGCCCCGAACGCGCCCTGAATGCACACCCACACGAACGTCGCCTGGGCCCAGCCAAGCGAGGCAGCGTCACTTTCTGCGCGGCGCCAAAGTCGCCAGCGCGCCAATGCGATCACCGCGATGAGCAGGCCCACGGCTGTGGCAAGGTAGCGGTGCAGCATTTCGATCCAGGCCTTGGCCAGGGTCACTGGGCCGCTCGGCAAAGCGCTCTGGGCGGCGTCGATGTGCTGGCT
>JANONH010000343.1:0-3024 GCA_031420735.1 Methylibium sp. | reverse complement strand
CCAGCGCGTGATCGATGAATGCCTGGTGCCCTACCTGCACGACCGCCTCGACGCCTGGCGTCAGCTTCCCGGTGGCCGCTATGAACGCGTGGGCGAGCGGGGCCCGAGCGCGCAGCAGGCCTTGATGGCACTTCACGGTGGCTGAGCCTCGCTGGCTGCCGCTCTCGCTGCAGGCTCTGCACCGCATGAGCTCCAACTCACACGTTTCACGCAGCACCGGCCGCAGCACCTTGCCATGAATTTGATCTTGTGGCGACACGCTGAAGCCCACTTGCTGCGCGAGGGGCAGACCGATCTCGAGCGCGCCCTCACGCCCAAGGGCGAGCGCCAGGCCCAGCGCATGGCCGAATGGCTCAATCAGCGCATCGCCCAATCCACGCGCGTGCTGGCAAGCCCGGCCCTGCGGGCGCAGCAGACGGCACAGGCCCTGAAGCGGCCATTCAAGACGGTCGCCACGATTGCGCCGCAAGGCAGCGTGGACGAGTTGCTGCGAGCGGCACGCTGGCCGGAGTCGAGTGAGCCGGTGCTCGTGATCGGCCACCAGCCGACCCTGGGCTTCGCCTGTGCCCGGCTGGTGTCGGGCAATGACGAGTACTGGCCGATCAAGAAGGGCGCCGTCTGGTGGCTGCGCTACCGCGAGCGCGAAGGCCGGGTTCAGGTCCTGTTGCAGGCGGTGCAGGGGCCCGACCTGCTGTAGCCCACCCGGCCGACCGCGCTCAGACCTCGCGCACCACGTCCAGGGTTAGCCTGCCGGTGCGCTCCCAGGCGCGCGCATCTTCGCCGAGCAAGTGCATGGTGCGCGGGTGCCCAGCGGCCCAGGTGGCGTCGAGCCGCAGCCGGGCACCTTGGGCCGTGCGCTCGAGCTTCACACCGTGCGGCGCCGCGTCGCTGCGTGCGTGGCAGAGCAGGGCGGCCAGCCGCAGGCACAGCACCGGCCAGCGCAGGGCCTCCTGCTCGAGCGTGGTGTCGAGCTTGCGCAGGCTGCCGCGATGCCCCAGCACCAACTCGGCGACGCGGCGCTGCTGGCTCTGCGAAAAACCCGGCGCATCGACGTGTGCGAGCAGATAGGCGCTGTGGCGGTGGTGGTCGTGGTGCGACACCGACATGCCGATCTCATGCAGCGCCGCCGCCCAACCGAGCTCGCGCACGGTTTCGGCTTGCGCCGAGGCGTCGGCAGCACCGCTTGGCACGCTGCGGCGATAGAGCGCGAGGGCGAGTTTTCGCACGCGCGCGGCTTGCGCCGCGTCGCTGCCGAAGCGGCGCTGCAATTCCTGCACCGAGGCGTCGCGCACGTCCTGTGCGCCCTCGGCGCGCGCCTTGCCGCGCATGGCCTCGCGCCGCTCGCTCAGGTCGAACAGCACGCCCTGGCGCAATGCGCCTCGTGCCGGCTGCAGCGCGTCGATGCCGAACTGCATCGCCAGTGTGTAGAGGATCGAGAGCCCGCCGCCCAGCACGGCACGGCGATCGGGCTTGAGGCCCGGCAGTTGCAAGGCCTCGTCGGTGCCCGCTGCCAGACAGGCTTCGATGCACCAGCGCAGACCCTGAGGCGTGATCGCGCCCTGGGTGATGCCGCTGGCAACCAGCAGCTGCGAGACCGCGCTCACGGTGCCCGAGGCGCCGAGCGCTTCGACCCACTGCCCCGGGGCGAAGGGCTGCAGCGCTTCTTCGAGCTCGGCGCCCGCGGCGACCTGCGCAGCGCGAAAGCCCTCGGCGGTGTAGCGACCGTCGGCGAAGTAGCGCATCGACAGGCTGACGCTGCCGACCTGGAAGCTCTCGGTGGTGCGCGGCGTGCGGCCCTGCCCAACGATCATCTCGGTGGAGCGCCCGCCGATGTCGATCACCAGACGCGGCCGGTCCGAGGGTTGCAGGCGCGCCACGCCGGCGAAGATGAGGCGCGCTTCTTCGCGGCCTGAAATCACTTCGATCGGGTGGCCGAGAACCGTGCGCGCGCGCGCCAGAAAAGCGTCGCGGTTTCTCGCCTCGCGCAGCGTCTGCGTCGCCACGGCGCGCACCTGCGTGGTGGCAAAGCCCTGCAGGCGCGCTGCAAAGCGCTCCAGGCAGGCCAAGCCGCGCAATTGCGCTTCTTCGCCGAGCTGGCCTTCGGCGTCGAGTCCGCCGCCCAGGCGCACGGTCTCCTTGAGGTAGTCGATGCGCTTGTAGCGGCCGCGCCCGACTTCGCCGATTTCGAGGCGAAAGCTGTTGGAGCCCATGTCGATGGCCGCCAGTGGCGCGGTCTCCTCAAAGTCGGTCGGGGCGGCAGTCGGCATGGCGCGGATTGTCCTTGCAATCGAAGCGAATGCCGTGCACGCAGCGTGCGCCAGCAGCGGCGGCGCGGTCTTCCTAGAATCGGCGACCCAAACCACCCGCCGGAGCGCTTAGATGCTTGACCAGGAATTTGCCAGCCACCATCCGTCTCGCGACTTCAGCCGGCGCGATTTCGTCGCCGCAAGCGTCGGTTCGGGCTTCGCCGTGGCCGTGCTGCCGGTGTCGGCGCAGACCCTTTCCACCGACACCGCCGGCCTTGAAGCGGGGCCCGTGAGCGTGCCCGTCGGCGACTTCAAGATGCCGGCCTACCGTGCCCAGCCGGCCGGCAAGAAAAACCTGCCGGTGGTGCTGGTGGTGAGTGAGATTTTCGGTGTGCACGAGCACATCGCCGACGTCGCGCGGCGCTTTGCCAAGCTCGGCTACCTGGCCATCGCGCCGGAGCTGTTCGTGCGCCAGGGCGACGCCAAGGCTTCCACCGACATTCCCTCGCTCGTGAGCAACATCATTTCCAAGGTGCCCGACGCGCAGGTCATGAGCGACCTCGACGCCACGGTGGCCTGGGCTGCGGCCCAAGGCGGCGACACCCGGCGCCTGGGTGTCACCGGTTTTTGCTGGGGCGGGCGCATCACCTGGCTCTACAGCGCGCACAACCCGAAGGTGGCTGCCGGGGTGGCCTGGTACGGGCGGCTGGTCGGCCAGGCGAGCGCACTCACGCCCAAGCACCCGGTCGATCTGGCCGGCACGCTCGGCGCGCCGGTG
>JANONH010000342.1:0-6902 GCA_031420735.1 Methylibium sp. | reverse complement strand
ACCTGGGCGAAGCGGTAGATGCAACTGAGCAGCTTCTGCGCAGCCTCAGTCGCGTCCCACACCTCGGGCGGCGTGAGGCAGTTGTCGCAGTTGCCGCAGGCGCCCGACGCTTCGCCGAAATAGCCGAGCAGGCGCACGCGGCGGCAGTCGTGCGCTTCGGCCAGGGCGAGCAGCGCGTCGAGCTTGCCGCGCTGCAGGCGCTTGAATTCTTCGCCCGCCGGGCTCTCGTCGATCATGCGGCGCTGGTTCACCACGTCGGCCAGGCCGTAGGCCATCCAGGCGTCGGCACTCTCGCCGTCGCGCCCGGCGCGGCCGGTTTCCTGGTAGTAGCCTTCGATGTTCTTGGGCAGGTCGAGGTGGGCCACGAAGCGCACGTCGGGCTTGTCGATGCCCATGCCGAAGGCGATGGTCGCGACCATCACCACGGCCTCGTCGCGCAGGAAGCGGTCTTGGTGCTTCTGGCGCAGGCGCGTGTCCAGGCCGGCGTGGTAGGGCAAGGCATCGACTCCGACGCCGGCCAACCACTGCGCGGTCTCGTCGACCTTCTTGCGCGTCTGGCAATAGACGATGCCGGCCTCGCCCTCGTGCTCGTCTTCGATGAAGCGCAGCAGTTGCTTTCTCGGGTCGTCTTTCTCCACCACGCGGTAGCGGATGTTGGGCCGGTCGAAGCTGGAGATGAAGAGCCGTGCGTCGTGCAGCGCCAGGCGCTCGACGATGTCGGCGCGCGTGTGCGCATCGGCGGTTGCGGTGAGCGCGATGCGCGGCACGCCCGGGAAGCGCTCGTGCAGCACCGAGAGGCCGAGATAGTCTTCACGGAAATCGTGGCCCCACTGGCTCACGCAATGCGCCTCGTCGATGGCGAACAGGCTCAGCAAGCCGCGTTCGTTGAGCGAATCGAGCTGAGCCAGCATGCGCGCCGAAGTGAGCCGCTCGGGCGCGGCGTAGAGCAGCACCAGGCGCCCGCTCGTGACTTCGCGCTCGATGCGCTGCACGGCGTCGAAAGCGAGCGTGGAGTTGAGGAAGGCCGCGTGCACGCCGGCTTCTTCGAGCGCACCGACCTGGTCGTGCATGAGCGCGATGAGCGGGCTCACCACCACGGTCACGCCCTGGCCGCCGCGGTGCCGCACGATCGCCGGCACCTGGTAGCACAGGCTCTTGCCGCCGCCGGTGGGCATCAGCACCAGGGCGTCGCCGCCGCGGCTCACGTGCTCGACAATGGCCTCCTGCTCGCCGCGAAAGCTGGAGTAGCCGAACACTTCGTCGAGGATGGCGCGTGCGGGGCTGGCGGCGGCTTGAATCATCGGCACCATGTTAGGCGGCTCGGCGGCGCCCCCCACGACGGGAAAGGCAAACGAGATGTTCTGGCTGTTCCTCGCGCTGGTGACCCTGCTGGTCGCGCTCACGCTGCTGCCGCTGTGGCGCTACGAAGTCTGGTGGGTGCGCGGGCAAGATTTCCCGCGCCTGCAGTACGCCATCTTCGCGTTGCTGCTGCTGCCGGCGCAATGGCTCTTGCTCGACCGCGCCGAGCCCGGCACCTGGTGGCTCGCTGCGGCCACGCTGGCCTGCCTGCTTTACCAAGCGTGGCGGGATCCTGCCGCACACCCCGCTGTGGCGCAGGGAAGTGAAGACGCTCGACGCGGCACAGGCGAGCGAGTGCCTGGCGATCATGAGCGTCAACGTGCTCATGACCAACCGCAATGCCGACGCGCTGCTGGCCATCGTCGAGCGCGCCCGCCCCGACGTGCTGATCGCGCTGGAGACCGACGCCTGGTGGCAGAGCCGGCTCGACGCCCTCGAGCGCGACTATCCCCACACCATGAAGTGCCCGCTCGACAACCTCTACGGCATGCTCCTCTACTCGCGCCTGCCGCTCGAAGACGGCAGGGTGCAGTTTCTGGTCGAGGACGACACGCCCTCGATGCACGCCATGCTGGTGCTGCGCTCGGGCCGCCGCGTGCGCCTGCACTGCGTGCACCCGAAGCCACCGAGCCCGACCGAGAACGACACCTCCACCGAGCGCGACGCCGAGTTGATCGCGGTGGCCAAGAGCGTGGCCGAGTGCGAAGGCGACACGCCGGTCATCGTCGCGGGCGACCTCAACGACGTGGCGTGGTCGGCCACCACGCGGCTGTTTCGCAAGATCAGCGGGCTGCTCGACCCGCGCGTGGGCCGCGGCATGTACAACACTTTTCACGCCGACTACGCGTTCTTGCGCTGGCCGCTCGACCACCTGTTTCACAGCGCGCATTTCGGCGTGATCGGCCTCGCGCGGCTGCCCGCATTCGGCTCGGATCACTTCCCGATCCTGGTGAAGCTCGCCTTTGCCGAGCGGCTTGTCCACGCCCAGGAGGGGCTCGAGCCGGATGCCGGCGACCAGCAATGGGCGGCCAAAAAAGCCGGCCAAGAGGGCGTTAGCAAGAATGACGTGCACACGCCTGGTTGACGTGCAGCAGCCGGGCAGAGAGCGCGGCTGCGCTTTGCGCCTCGAGCGGGCCCGATGCGGGGGCTCACGCGGCCGCCATGGCTTGCCTCTCACCCGCTCGGGCGTCAGCCGATGGGGCTTTGCGGGCCGGCATAATCTTTAGCCAGACCCACGGAGCGCGACATGGCCTCAGTCAACAAAGTCATTCTCATCGGCAACTTGGGCCGCGACCCGGAGATGCGCAGCTTTCCGGACGGCGGCTCGATCTGCAACGTCACCATCGCCACCTCGCGGCAATGGAAAGACAAGACCAGCGGCGACAAACAGGAAGAAACCGAGTGGCACCGCGTGGTGTTCCGCGACCGCTTGGCTGAAATTGCTGGCGAGTACCTGAAAAAGGGTCGCCAAATTTACGTCGAAGGGCGCCTCAAGACGCGCAAGTGGACCGACAAGGACGGCGTCGAAAAGTACACGACCGAAATCGTCGCCGAGGAAATGAAGATGCTTGGCACCCGCGAAGGCATGGGCAGTGGTGGCGCCGAAGAAGGCGGCAGCAGCGCCTATGAAGGCGGCGAGCGCGCGTCGCGCCCCGCAGCGCAGCGCCCGGCCTCTCGCCCGGCGCCGGCAGCGCAGAAGTCGTCGACCGGCTTCGACGACATGGACGACGACATCCCGTTCTAGGCGCGTGGGCGGCAGAAGGCGCGTTGGCTGCAAAGCCGCCCGCAACGGCCCGCAGCCGCCCATTCTTTACCGCCTTCTTGTCCCATCGCTGCGCCGTGAGCTCACGAATGCGGCGAAAAACCATCCTCGCCGAGTATTTTGCCGCTCGGCTTTTCGCGCGCCGGCCAGCTCGGGGACGGCACCGGGCACGCCGTCTGCCTCCTAAGTTGAATTCGTTCTTGCGGAGTTCCCCATGCGCATCGTCGCCCCGCTCGTCGGCTTCCTCGGTGTGCTCGCATTGGCCGCTTGCGGCGGCGGGGGCGGTGGTGCGGTCAACCAGTCACCTGTGATCACGCTCGCCGCGCCGCAGGAAGCGCTGACTTTCAAGGCCGGCGACACCATCGCCTTTTCCGCCAGCGCCAGCGACCCGCAAGACGGCGCACTCGGCGCGACCCAGCTTAGTTGGGGCGTAGCGCTTCACCACGACGAGCACGCGCACGACTTCGTCAATACCCAGGGCCCGAGCGGCAGCTTCCTCGTGCCGACCCGTGGCGAAACATCGCCCAACATCTTCTATCGCTTCACGTTCACGGCGACGGACAGCGCGGGCAATGTGAGCCAGAGCACGCGCGACGTCCTTCCGCAAAAAGCCGAGCTCACGCTCGCAACCGTGCCGGCCGGCCTCCAACTCGGCCTGGACGGCGCCTTGCTTGCGACACCCCGCGTAATCACCGGGGTGGTGGGCATCGAGCGCCGTTTTACGGCCACCGACCAAAATTTCAATGGGCGCCGCTATCGCTTTAACGGCTGGAGCGACGGCGGTGATCCCGCCCGCACCGTCTCGACCCCCGCGGTTCCCACCACCTACACCGCCCGCTTCGAAGACATCGGGGTCGCAACGAACGAGCCACCGACGGTGGCGGTGGCAAGCGCGGCCCAGGGTCTGGTCGGCGCCCCACAGACGCTCAGCGCCGTCGCTGGCGACCCCGACCCGGGCGGCAGCGTCGAGCGCGTCGAATTTTTCGATGGCGGCAGCTCGATCGGCGTGGACATCACGCGGCCGTTCTCGGTGTCGTGGACGCCCGCGGCCAGCGGCAGCCGCGTGATCACGGCTTTCGCCACCGACCGCGACGGCGCCTCGACCACGAGTGCGCCGCTCGCTGTGACGGTGGCGGTGCCCACCGGTGACGTGCAGCCGCCGGTGGTGGTGCTCACCGCGCCGCTCGCCTACGCCGACAACCTGGCCGGCGCGCTCGCCGTCACAGCGACCGCGACCGACAACGCCGGGCCGGTGCAAGGCGTCGAATTCGAGGTCGATGGCGTCTCACAAGGGCCCGTGGACAGCGCCGAGCCGTATGGCTTCACGCTCGACACCACGCTCTACGCCGACGGCCAGCACAAGCTGCGCGCACGCACCACCGACGCAGCGGGCAATGTCTCGGCCTGGGCAGAGGCCCTGGTGCGCTTCAAGAACAACCGCAGCCAAGCGGCCGGCTTCGTGCAACAAGCCAGCTTCGTGGTGGGCCTCAGTTCCGCAACCGCCATCGCCGCGGCGCCCGACGGCAGGCTCTTCGTGGCCGAACAGGGGGGCGCCCTGCGCGTGGTGAAAAACGGCGCGCTGCTGGCGGCTCCATTCATGCAACTCACGGTCGACGCCTCCGGCGAGCGCGGCCTGCTCGGGGTGACGCTCGACCCGGCATTCGCAAGCAACGGCCATGTCTTCGTCTACTACACCCTGCCCACCGCAGGCGCGCCGCACAACCGCGTGAGCCGCTTTACTGCAGCGGGCGACGTGGCGGCGCCCGGCAGCGAACTGGCACTGGTCGACTTGCCCGATCTGCTCGGCTCGAACATCCACAACGGCGGCGGCCTTAACTTCGGCATCGACGGCAAGCTTTACGTGGCGGTGGGCGACAACGCCACCGCCACCAACGCGCCCGACCTCTCGCGGGTGTTCGGCAAGATGCTCCGCTTTAACGCCGATGGCAGCATCCCGGCCGACAACCCCTTCTACGCCACGCAAACCGGCTTGGCCCGCGCCGTCTGGGCCTACGGCCTGCGCAACCCCTTCACCTTTGCGGTGCAAGCCGGCACCGGCCGCATGTTCATCAACGACGTCGGTCTCAGTTCATGGGAAGAGATCAACGAGGGCGCCGCCTCTGCGAACTACGGCTGGCCCTCGACCGAAGGGCCGACCAATGTGACGGCCGTCACCGCACCACTGTTCGCCTACCCGCACGACAGCCCGACCGCATCGGGCCCGGGCGGGTTCTTCAATGGCTTTGCCATCATCGGCGGCGCCTTCTACCCAAGCTCCGGCGGTAACTTTCCGGCGAGCCACCGCGGCAACTATTTCTTTGCCGACTTCGTCAACAGCTTTGTCGGCGTGCTCGACCTTCGCCCCGGCGCCGACAACGCGGCCTACAGCTTCGCCACCTTGTCGGACAACCCGGTGGGCATGGCCGTCGGCGCCGATGGCGCGCTCTACATCCTCACGCGCCTGGGCATTACACGCATTGGCGTGGCGCCCTGAAGCCGCGTGGCCTGCGGCCGGCCCGGCTTCAGGGTGGCGCCCGATCCCAGCGCCTTGCCCGGCGGCTTGGGCCGAGCGGATGTGCGCGCTGCCTATAGGCAATAGGCCCCACCGCGATGGCTGCGCGCTGCTCTGAGACACTTGCAAGCCCACCGGCGACTTGCGCCGGGCGGGCCCCGCTCGACCGGCTCCTTTCGTGAACCCCGAACTTCACCCCTCAGTCGACACACGGCGACTTCTCACGCCCAGGGCCTGCCTCGGGGTCTTGGCCGCATTGGTCGGCCTGTGCGCATGCGGCAAGACGCCCGAGCCCACGACCGCCGCCGCCGGCCCTGCTATCAGCGCACTGGAAGCGGCGGCCAGTGCCGTGCTGGCCGCCACGGTGACGCCCGAGGCAGCGGCCGCTGTTGCGGCCGGCTCCGTCTCCGGCGCCGCCATCGCCTGGCGCAAGCCGCGCAGCGAAGCCGAGGTGCACGCCGTGTTCGCCGAAGCGCGCCAGCTCGGCCAGCCGGTGTTTTTGTACTGGGGTGCTGCCTGGTGCCCGGCGTGCAACCAGGTCAAGGCCACGGTCTTCAACCGCCCCGACTTCATCGACAAGAGCCGCAGCTTCGTGCCGGTCTACCTCGACGGCGACGAGCCGGGCGCGCAGAAGCTCGGTGCGCGGTTCAAGGTGCGCGGCTACCCGACCACCCTGTTGTTGCGCGCGGACGGCAGCGAGATTACGCGCCTGCCGGGCGAAGTCGATGCGCAGAAGTACCTGCAATTGCTGGCGCTCGGGCTCGAAGGCGCGCGGCCGGTCAAGGAGTCGCTGGCGCTGGCGCAACACCAGCCGGCCCAACTCGGCGCGGCCGACTGGCGCCTGCTGGCCTATTACGCCTGGCACAGCGACGAGCAGCAACTCGTGGCCCAGGGGCAACTGGCTGCCACTTTGGAGCGGCTTGCACTGGCCTGCCCGAGCGAGCAGGCCGAGGCCGGCCTGCGCCTGCTGCTGAAGTCGCATGTCGCACGCGCGCAAGAGTCTGCAGCCTCTGCGAGCGGGCGCAGCGGCGCGGCGAAACCAGCACCGCCGGCCAAGATTGCCCGGGCTTTCGGCGCCGGCCAGCGCGCGCCGCACGGCGACGCCGCGCTCACCGAAAAGCTGCTCGACCTGCTGGCCGACGATGCCCTGGCGCGCCAGAACGCCGACATCGTCTTGCACGACGCAAGCGAGCTGACCGGCCAACTCACCGCTCCCGGCAGCGGCGAGCGCGAGCGGCTCGCGAGCGTCTGGGCCGCCACGCTCGACCG
>JANONH010000341.1:0-4268 GCA_031420735.1 Methylibium sp. | reverse complement strand
CAGCGGCTCGAGCCAGTCGATGAAGCGCAGCACCGGCGCGTGGCGCTGGGCCTCGTCGTCGGCACAGGCGTCGCCGAGCTGGCCTTCGTCGACCGCCTTCACCGCGCGCGAAACCAGGCGCGCCAGACGCAGCTTGGTGTCGTCGCGCAGCAGCGCCACGCGCGGCGCCGCACAGAAAACCTGCAGCCGTGCCGCCACCGACGCCGGCTGCGCCTCGATGAAGGCGGCACTGTCGACCGGCTGCGGCAGACCGCCGCAGTTGCGGCATGCGCCGGGGGCGGCGCCCGGCGGCGGCGCGCGCCCGTCGTGCAACAGCGCGTCGAACTCCGTGGCGACGAACTCGCGGTGGGCGCCCAGGGTGTCGAGCAGTTCGCCGGTGTCGGTGGTGCAGGCCAGGCCCATCGAGCCGGCGAGCCAGGCCAGATCGGCGTCGTCGGTGGGCAGTTGGTGGGTCTGCTGGTCGTCGAGGTACTGGATGCGGTGCTCGAGGCGGCGCAGAAAGCGGTAGGCCTCGGCCAACCGCACGGCGGTGCCGGGGCGCATGACGCCGACGGCGGCCAGGCGATCGAGTGCGGTCAAGGTGGAGCGCGAGCGCAGCTCCGGGAACTGGCCGCCGCGCACCACCTGCAGCAGTTGCACGGTGAACTCGATCTCGCGGATGCCGCCGCGCGAGAGCTTGACGTCGTTGGCGCGCTCGGGCCGGCCGGCGGCGCGCCGCGCGGCGTCGTCGCGGACCTTGCGGTGCAACTGGCGCAGGCCTTCGAACACGCCGTAGTCGAGGTAGCGGCGAAACACGAAGGCGACCACCACGTCGCGCAGGCCCAGCGCCTCGGCGCTGCTGACCGCCGCGGCGGGCGCCACGATGCGGCTCTTCAGCCAGGCGAAACGCTCCCACTCGCGCCCCTGCACTAAAAAATACTCCTCGAGCATGGCCAGGCTCGCCACCGGCGGGCCGGAGTTGCCGTTGGGCCGCAGGGCCAGATCGACCCGAAACACCTGGCCGTCGTCGGTGGTTTCGCCAATGAGGCCGTAAAGCGAGCGGGCGACGCGGCTGAAGTATTCGTGGTTGCTCAGGCTGGCGTGGCTGCCGCCGCCAGCGGTGCTGCCGTCTTCGTCGTAGACGTAGACGAGATCGATGTCGGAGGACACATTGAGTTCGCGCCCGCCGAGCTTGCCCATGCCCAGCACCCAGAAGGCGGCGCGCTGGCCGTCGGGGCGCAGCGGTGCGCCGTGACGGGCGTCCTGCTCGGCCAGTGCGGCGGCCAGGGCGCGCTCGAGACACAGCTCGGCCAGCAGGGTCATGGCCTGCGTGACGGTCTCGAGCGGCGCCTGGCGTTCGATGTCGAGCACGGCCAGGCGTTCGATCGTCAAGTGGCGGGCCACGCGCAGGGCCGCTGCAAGCGGTCGCCCGCCGACCACCAGGGTGTCGATCAGCGCGTCGAGCGCGGCGCGCGACAACGGCGCCGGCCCGAGCAGCGTTAATTCAGGGGCATAGCGCCTGCGCACACGCCGCACGAAACGCGAGTAGGGCGCACCTGCGCCGTGACTTGCGGGCGCGCCAGATGTTTCAGCCACGGCGCTGTGGCCGCAAAGAAGTCGCATGAGCGGCCAGCCCGGGCAAGCGGCGAGCGGCACATCGGCCGCGCCCGCTTACGATGCCGGGCGGCAAAAAAGGCCGCAAGCCGCGGCACGGGCCGTGCCACGTCATGGCGCGCCTTGCCGCTTCAAGCCGAACATTCCCCCAAGCCCCGATGTCGTTCATCCCGCCTCCAGACCCTGCCGCCTCGCACACAGCTGCAGCCACCGGCCCCGCCGTGGCCCGCCTTGCGCGCCGCGCCATCCTGGGCACGACACTGCGTTGGCTGGCCGCAGCCGTGCTCATGGCGAGTGGGCTCGCGCTTGCAGCCTGGCTGGTCTTGCAGTGGGCGATTTTGCCGCGTATCGAATATTGGCGCCCGCAGCTTGAAGCCCAAGCCAGCGCGGCCTTGGGGGTGCGGGTGCGGATCGGCACGATCCGCGTCGACCCCGAGCACGCCGGCGCACGCTTCGGAGGCGCCATCGAATTGCGCGACGTCGTGTTGAGCGAGGTCGAGCCTCACCCCGCCGAGCCCGGCGCGCCGCCGCGCGAAGCCCTGCGCCTACCCTTGGTGCGCGCCGCGCTCTCGCTTGGCTCCTTGTTGCCGCGCTGGGACGGCTCCTGGCAACTGCAGTTTGCGCAGTTGGTGGTGGACGGGCCGCGCCTGGCGGTGCGGCGCGACGCCAGCGGGCGGATCCACGTCGCCGGGGTCGCCCTGGCAGAGTCGGGCGGCGCGCAGCCGGGCGGCGGCGCCGACTGGTTCTTCAGTCAACCGGAGCTGGTGGTGCGCGCCGGCACGCTGAGCTGGCAGGACGAACTGCGCGGCGGCGCGCTGCTCGAGTTCGGCGACGTCGAACTGGTGCTGCGCAACAGCAAGCTTCAGCACCAGTTCCGGCTCGCGGCCACGCCGCCGCCTTCGTGGGGCGAGCGCTTCACGGCGATCGGCCAGTTCAGGCAACCCCTGCTGGCGAGTGCGGCGGCGCGCCAAGCGGGCAGCGTGCTGGCGCGCCCTGGCGACTGGCAGCGCTGGCGCGGCACGCTCTACGCCGAATCGGCGTCGATCGATCTGGCGGCGCTCGCTGCGCAGTTGCCGCTGCCGACGCTGGCAGCGAGCCGAGGCCACGGCGCGCTGCGCACCTGGGTCGACCTGGAGGACGGGCGCTGGACGGCGATCACCGCCGACCTCGCCCTGGCCGACGTGGCACTGCCGTCGTCCCCGGCCAGCCCGGCGCTCGCCCTGACGCACATCGACGGCCGCCTCGCCCTGCGCAGCAGCACCCTGGCAGCGACCGGCCGCGGCGTGGTCACCCCCGGCTTCGCCGATGCGGCGCGAACGACGCCCGGCGGCGAGCTCGACCTGCGGCAACTGAGCTTTGCCACCGCCGACGGCCTGGACTGGCCGGCGGGCGATGCGAGCCTGCGCTGGCGGCTCGACGCCGACGGCGCTCTGGTGGGCGGCGAGTTGCGCGCGCCGCGTCTGGACCTGGCGGTGCTGGCCCAACTGGCGGCGCGCCGGCCCGAACCCAGGCTCGAGCCCGGCCTGCGCGAGCGGCTTCTCAGCCTGGCGCCCGAAGGCATCGCCAGCGCCGTCGAAGGCCGTTTCGAGGGGCCGCTTCGGGACCCGCTGCGCTACCTCCTGAAGGCGCAGCTGCGTGGCTTGGCGATTGCCGCGCTTGCGGCGCCGCCGAGCACGGCAACGCCCGCGGGCGAGCCACCGACGCCGCCACTCGGGCGGCCCGGCCTGCGCGGTGCCGATGTGTCCTTCGAGGCGACCGAAGCCGGCGGCGAGGCGCGCGTGGCGCTGCACGTCGGCACGCTCGATTTCCCGGGTGTGTTCGAACAGTCGAGCGTGCCGATCGAGCGGCTCGACACCCGCTTGAGCTGGCGCATCGGACCGGCCAGCCAGAGCGGCGCGACGCAGCTCGAAGTGCGCGCGCGCGACACCCACCTCGCCAACGCGGATGCACAAGCCACGTTCGAGGCCACCTGGACCTCCGGCGCCACGGCGGCCGACGGCAGCGCCAGCGAGCTCGGCACGCTCGATCTCAGCGGTCGCCTGGACGACGCCGACGCCACGCGCGTGGCACGCTACCTGCCGCTGGAACTCGGTGCGCCGGTGCGCCGCTACGTGCAAGACGCCGTGCAGGCGGGCAAGGCGAGCCGTGTGGACTTCAAAGTCAAAGGCGAGCTGCAACACTTTCCGTTCGCCAAGCAGCCGGGCGAATTTCGTATCGCAGCGCATGCGCAAGGCGTGCAGCTCGCTTACCTGCCGGGCCCGGCGCCGGGCGAAAACAAGGCTCAGGGCGAGGCCGAGCGCGCCTGGCCGGTGCTCGCCGACGTGAGTGGCGAGCTGGTGTTCGACAAGACCTCCATGGTGCTGCGCAATGCACAGGGGCGGCTTGCGACCGTGGGCAGCGGCGGCTTCAAGCTCGCACGCGTGCGCGGCGGCATCAAGAACCTCGCCGAGCGGGCGGTGCTCAATCTCGAAGGCGTGGGCAGCGGCCGCCTCGACGATGCCCTGCGCTTCGTGAACGCCACGCCGGTGGGCGGCTGGATCGACGGTGCGCTGGCCCAGGCCAGCGCACCCGGCGCCAACCAGGCGCCCATCGAGCTGCAACTCGGCCTGGACATACCGCTGGACGACGCCGACGGCGCCACGCGCGTTCGCGGCCAACTCCTCTTGGCCGGCAAC
>JANONH010000340.1:0-9103 GCA_031420735.1 Methylibium sp. | reverse complement strand
CCGCGCCATCGCGCTCGACATGGAAAGCGCCACGATCGCGGCCAACGGCTTTCGTTTCAGGGTGCCTTACGGCACGCTGCTGTGCGTGTCCGACAAACCGCTGCACGGCGAGATCAAGTTGCCCGGCATGGCCGACCTGTTTTACCGCGAACGCGTCAACCAGCACTTGCGCATCGGCTTGCGCGCGATCGAACTGCTGCGGCGCAATGGCATCGACCAATTGCACAGTCGCAAGTTGCGCAGCTTCGCTGAGGTCGCCTTCCAATAATTCAGCCATCGGTTGATGGCGCGGCAAGCGACTTCGGCACGCCGTATGCTCCAGCGCGGAACCCGCTTGTCCGCAGCCGTCGCATGCGCACCGTCCCCAGTTACGACCCACGAGATCTTCATGCCCCGAGGAAAGCTGTGCCCGCGTGGGCAGATGCTCGATTTCGAGCTCCATCTCGCGTGGCCTCTGGGCGACCTTGCTTGCAACCGCAACGCACAGTCGTCACCGTGGTCGCACCGTGGGCGAGGCGCCATTGAGCACTCCAGCCATGTGGCAATCGGCCCTGCGCTTCGCACTGGTGGGTGTCTCCAATACGTTCATTGGGCTGGCAGTCATTTACCTCGCCTGGCGCGTGCTCGGCCTGCCCGATCTGGCCGCCAACGCGCTGGGTTACGCGATCGGCTTCTTGTGGAGTTTCATGATGAATCGGCGCTGGAGTTTCCAGGCCGAGGGCCCAACCGGGCAGCATTTCCGGCGCTTCGTCTTGGTCTGCGCGCTCGCCTATACGGCCAACGTGCTGGTACTGATGCTCAGCCGTTCCTGGCTCGGCCCAGAAGGCTTCCTGCCTCATGCCCTCGGTATGGCGACCTACAGCGTGCTCGCTTTCATTGGAAGTCGTCGATACGCCTTCGTGCCCCGTTGAAGTACTGCCCATGACCGCGCCACGCCTGAACCTCGTCGTGCCCTGCTACAACGAAGAAGGCGTGCTTCCCGAGACGGGGCGACAACTGCGCGCCTTGCTCGACCGGCTTCGCGAGCAAGGTGCCATCGACGCGCAGAGCGGCATCGTGTTCGTGGACGACGGCTCGACCGACCGCACCTGGGCCCTCATCGAGGCGATGCACCGCGAGGACGCCTGCGTGCACGGTCTCAAGCTCTCGCGCAACCGGGGACACCAGAACGCCTTGCTCGCGGGGCTGCTGTCGGCACCGGGCGACGTGCTGATCAGCCTCGACGCGGACCTGCAGGACGATCTCGAAGCCGTGCCGCGCATGCTCGAAGCACACAGTGCCGGCGCCGACATCGTCTGCGGCGTGCGTGAGCGCCGCGACAGCGACAGCTTCTTCAAGCGCAGCACGGCGCGCAGCTACTACGCCCTGCTGCAGCGCTTCGGTGTGGAAGTGCTGCCCGACCACGCCGATTTCCGCCTCATGAGCCGCACCGCGCTGCAAGCGCTGGGCGATTTCCGCGAGGTCAACCTGTTTCTGCGCGGCATCATTCCCCTGCTTGGCTTTCGCACCGCCGTGGTCACCTACGACCGGCTGGCGCGCACGGCGGGCCAGAGCAAGTACCCATTCATGAAGATGATGGCCCTGGCGCTGGACGGCATCTTCTCCTTCTCCACCGTGCCCTTGAAATGGATCACCGTCATGGGCGTGACGCTTTCGCTCGCCTCGTTGAGCGCCGGCGTGTGGGCCATCGTCGTGCGCCTGGCGACCGATTCCGCCGTCCCAGGCTGGGCCTCGACAGTGGTGCCCGTGCTCCTGATCGGCGGCATTCAACTGCTGGCGCTCGGCATCATCGGCGGTTATGTCGCACGCATCTACTCCGAAACCAAGCAGCGGCCGCGCTTCATCATCGAAAGATCGCTTTGACGCCGTCAGCGCAAGCGCCGCGATGGGCAGCGCTCGAGCGGTCGATGTTCTTTACGTCCCTGATTTGGGGTGCCGGCATCTACTGGGTGGCCATCCATCCGCCGATGATCGACCTTCCCCAACATGCGTCGCAGGTGGTTCTCTTGCGCGACATGCTGGCCGGGGAGTCCCCATGGGAGCGGCTCGTCTACGTCAATCTGTGGACGCCCTACCTCATCGGCTATGGGCTCGCGCTGTCGCTCAGCACAGTCATGCCCGTCACCCTGGCGCTCAAGCTCCTGCTGTCGCTGGCCTATCTCGGCTTCGTGGCGCTGTGCGTGCTGCTGCGCCGGCATTTCGACGGCGACCCTCGGCTGGACTGGTTGTTTCTGTTTGGGTCGGTGAGTTTCGCGAGCCAGTGGGGATTCTTCACCTTTCTGGTCTCCGCGCCGATCGCGCTCGCCTTCATTCTGGTGGCCGACCGCTACGGCCAACGGCTGTCGTTGGCGCGTGGCGCCATCGTTCTGGCTCTCGGGCTGCTGCTACTGATATCGCACGGGCTGGCCTTCGTGTTCGCCTGGCTTATTGGCGCAGCGCTGCTGATCGCCCGCGCCTGGCCGCGGGCTCGCCGGCTGGCCGCGGCGCTCGCACCGCATGCGCTGCTTGGTCTGGCCTGCCTCTTGTATTTTCTGCGCAGCCGACGCCTCGAGGCCGCGCTCGGTGCGCCGGAAGGCGACCTCGTCTGGAGCCAAAACGTGTGGCGCCCGGTACAGGTCTTCAGCTACAGCATCGGCGCCACGCATGAGGCCTGGATGGTCGTGGCAATCGTTTTGCTGCTATGCGCTCCGTGGCTGCTCGGGCTGCGCATCGCGTGGCGCTCGCTCTCGAAGTGGCTGCCCTTCGCGGCCGTGCTCGTGGTGTTGCTTGCCACACCGGCGGAAGCTTTCGCAACCGCCTTCTTGTACCACCGCTTCGCGATGTTCCTGCTGCCCGCCTACGCCTGGATGTTCACCTTGCCGGCGCGGCCGACGCCCGGTGCGCATGGCCCCGTGCTGCGCCAGTTGGCAGCCGCTGCGCTCATGGCGTTGACCTGCTGGGCCGTGCTGGGCGTGCATACACTGCGCGCATGGCGCTTCGACAAAGAAGAAGCGGACTTTCGCGCCGTCCTCGCGGCCGTGGCGCCCGGCGAACGGGCGCTCGGCCTGATCTTCGACCGCGGCAGTGATGCTGCGCATCATTGGGGCACCTACGTCCACCAAGCTTCGTGGTACCAAGCCGAAAAAGGCGGTTTCGTCGACTTTAACTTCGCCTGGTTCGCGCCGCAGGTCGCGCGCTTTCGCCCCGGCATGGGCCCACCGGTGAAGCACATGTTCGAGTGGTACCCGGAGCGCTTCGACTGGCAAACCCACCGCGGACGCGACTATCGCTATTTCTTCGTGCGTCGCGGGCCTCGGATGCCCCCGAACCTGTTCGAGGCGGCCGACTGTGCGCCGCTTGAAACCGCTCGCAGCGGCCTCTGGACGGTCTATGAACGGCAAGCTTGCCCATCGAGCACGGCGCCATCGGACCGCGCATCACCGGGCCCCACCTGAATCAGGCGGGGCTCGGTGATGTGGAGGCCAACTGTTTAATTCAGTTCACGCCAAGACGTGCGCCTGCCTGCGTCGGGAAGCTCAATTGAAGTAGGCGCTAGCCCACCGCGGCGTGTTTCTTATGCGGGTTGCCCCGCGCCGACAAATGTAAGCCGAGCCTGAGACAATACCCGCATGGCCTCACGCAAAGACACCACCACACGAATCCAGCAAGACGGGCTGCGCTACACCAGCAAAGCGCCCGGATCGCCGTTTTCACCGCGCCCTGGCGCCTTCTCCGGCGCCACGAACACGATGTCGTGCTTTTTTTGCGGTGCTCACCAGCCGCCGAATCGGCGCACGATGCAAAAGGTGTTGGGCCGCAGCCAGCCGGTGTGCGAACCGCTTTGCGAGAAAAACCCGCGCAGCAAGAAATTGGCCGCTGCCGCTGCCCTGGCTGCCGCTGGCGCCACGACAGAGACCAGCGAGTCCGGCTCTAGCTGAGCAGCGGCCCGCCCAGGCACTGACTGGGCCTTAGAAGTTCTCGGGCCATTGCACTGGCGCGCCCGGTGTCCATGACTCGGGCGGTCCAACTCCGTTGCTTTTGATGTGCGGTCTGGCCGATCTCGCCCGATTTGCCGCAGGCCGACCCTGTTCGCACCTCGAGCACGTCGGCAAGATGCGGGCGTGAACACCGAGCGTTCAACGCCTGCCGTATTGCGCTTCGGCGCGCGAAGTGGCACTGTGTTGCGCACGGCAGCGTGCCCCGTCCGTGGCGGACTCCTTGCGTTGCTCGTTGCGTTGGGCGCCGCAGTCGGCGCCGCCGAAAGCGCGGGACTGACCGATGAAGAAGAACGCTGGCTGCACGCGGGTGCCTCGGTGCTTGAACATGCCGACTCCAAGCAGATGCGGCTCGACGTGATCGTTCAGCCGCATTGGCGTGTTGGCGATCCGCCGCTTGCCATGGCCTTCATCGACGGGCGCTGCAAGCTGGTGCTTTCGATGCGCGGCAACCCGCAGACGCCATCCTTGCTGCGCGGAGCCCACGCAGCCTTGGTGCCGGTCTTGATGGAAGCCGTCATGGCGCACGAGGTCGGCCATTGCTGGCGTCATCGGCAGGGCGCCTGGCACCGCCCGGCGGCTGGCCCGGCACCGCCCGAAGCAAACTCGCGCATTCACGACGACTTCGCCGTGGAACGCCGGCAGATGCACGACACCCGAATGGAAGAAGCCTATGCCGACCTGGCGGCGCTGGCGTGGACCGCCGGCCGCCACCCAGCCCGCTACGCCGAGGTGCAAGCTTGGCTGGCGAGCGTGCGCGGTGACCCGCCGGTGCGGCACGGCCACCACGACACCGGAGCGTGGGTGCGGTTTGCGGCCGAAAGCCGAGTGTTCGACGACGCCTCACAGCCCTTCGAGCAAGCCCACGCGGTGTGGCAACGCTCTTTCGGCAAGGGCCTCATATCAACCCTAGAAACTGCAGTTGACCGCTCACCGCCGCTGGCGATACTGCATGAACATTGAGATTTGTACCCGCGACCACCCTCACCGCTTGGGTGAGAACGCTACACACCCGATTAAGCCGCGCTGCGGTTTCTAGGGTGATGTGCTGTCGCACGGTGGGCCAAGCCATTGTGCGCGCCTGCGAGACCATCACCGGAAGGGGGAACCCGGCTCGCAACGCGAACGCGCCATCGCGCGAGCGCGTGTGAACCGAGCGAGCCATCTCGTATCAGCCCGGGGTTCCAGCCGGGCTCGAGCCTGAACGCACGCAATCGAGCTCATCGCCGACCCGGGCAGCGACGTGAAGATCCATTTCGCGGCCATGCCCGCAGCCTCGGCGCCGAGGCGGTGCATGGGTCGAGCGTCGCCGCGCTGAAGGCCGCGATGCAGCGCGCCCGCGCCATGACGCGCATGTCGGAACGTGCCGAGCTGCCGCGATGGCGAAGTGTTCGAGCTCCGGCCTACCGTGTGCCGGCCGCGCCTGGATTCTCCCAAGGCAGTTGCCGCGACAGCAGGACGTTCAACAGGTTGTCCTGGAAGTTGATGTTGCTCGTCAGCAGGTTGTGGTGCTCGCAGAGGAAGAACGGGTAGGCCACGGGCAGGAAGCTGTCTTCGTGCTGCGGCGCGCTCGGGTCCAGCGTCTCGCGTGCCAGCAGCGAGGGCTTGGTGACGCGGCCATCGCCCGGCTCGAGCATCAGGTCGGCGTATTCGATGCCGGCCCGCGGCGCGGCGATGTCCTGCGGCGCCAGTCGCACCATGTCGCGCGTCGCTTCGCGTTCGAGCAGCAGGCGTGCCGGCGTCAGGTGGCAGTCGCCGCCGAACAGCACCAGCCGGACCGGCGACACCGGTTCATCGACTGACAGCATCCAGGCGAAGCGCCGCGCGCGCTCCAGGTTGTGCACGAAATAGCGGCGCAAGGCGGCTTCGTCGGCGGGGTCGGCGAGGCTGCCGGCGCCATACACCGACCAGCCGTGGCGGTGCCAGGTCTCGGCGCTGAACAACTCGTCTGGCAGGGCCTTGCCGTCGATGCCGACCAGCCAACTCGCCAGCGGGTGCGGGAAGAGCTGGTAGCCGCTGGGCATCGTGGCCAGGGTGCGCGCTGCGATGCGGCGCAGGCCCACGCGTTCGCCGCTCAGGAAGGCGTGCAGCGAGCCCACCGAGCCCAGGTTCGGCGTGCCCAGCAGCACCAGCTTCCTGACCTGCGATGCGCCTTCCATCCTCACCAGGTGCGGGCTGCCGTCGAGCACGTCACGGCTGCCGTAGCGAACGTAGTAGCGTGCGATCAGGCCACCCATGCTGTGCGCGACCAAATCGACGCGCAGCCTCGGGTCGCCGTGGTCGCGGCGGATGGCCTCGATCAGGCGGTGCAGCTCCTGCGCGCTGCGCACGTTGTCCTGGCGCCAGTCGTAGGCAAAGACGTAGAGGCGCCGTCGGCCCGGCCCCGCCGGCGTGCCGGCCGTGCTGCGCAGATAGCCGCCGTGGCGCGTCAGCGTGTCGATGATCGGGCGGTAGAAGTCGCGGCCGAAGGCCTCTTCGGCGATGCCGTCGGCTTCGAGTTTCGAGTCGCGCGGCTGGCCGGTCTCGGCGTCGAAGTCCAGCGCCAGGTCGGCATAGTCCGAGAACAGGATGCGCCACCAAGGCCCCGGCCAGAGCTCGTTGCCGCTGGCGCGGTCGCGCAGGCGCGAACCGAAAGCGCCGGGGATCAGGATCACCGGGGTGTTGTCGACGTTCGCCATGCCGACCTGGTACAGACGCTTCAGGTCGGGGCGCGGCGCGTGACCAAGCGTGCCCAGCAGCACGGCTGTGCCGCCGGCCAGAAAGACCGTCAACGCCAGCCAGCGCCAGCGCGTGGCGAGTCGGCGGCGAAGGTCGCCTTCGGCAACTGTTGTGGGCATGGTCCCAATGAGAGGCACCGCGGACGGTGCAGCCACTGTACGACGCTCAGCCTGTGAGCAGCAGCGGTCAAGGACACTCGCCATCGGCGAGTCCTTCGAATTCGATTGCCCTGGCCGTGTTGATCACCTACAACGGGAATGAGCGCGAGACGCAAAGCCGCCGACCCATTGCGCAGTGCGCGCTGGTTCGCGCCCGGCGATTTCCGCAGCTCCGGGCACCGGTCGCGGGTGCTGCAGATGGGCCGAGGGCCGCGCAGCGTATGCGGCCAAACCTGTCGTCAAACTCAGCGCCCGCCAACCGCGCGCCACAGCCGGCCCTTCGGGTTGGCCGCCCGGCAGTACCAACTCCACCCGTTGTAGACCAGCGCGCAGGTCCGCGCCGTGGCTGACCCTAAGCGGCGTGGCGCGGCAGTCATCGGTGCGGCCCCTTGATCTGCGGTGCGCCACGGTGCACTGCAGTGCGCTGCACGATCGTCGCGCACCCCTTTGCCAAACGCCAGGTCAAGCCGCTGCGGCGATGACCTCCGGCGGCGCCTGCACCAGCTCGATCAGCACGCCCTCGCCGCCGAGCGGGAACGCTTCGTTGCCTTTGGGATGGATGAAGCAGACATCGTGGCCCGCAGCGCCCGGGCGGATGCCGCCAGGGGTGAAGCGAACACCCTTGGCGCTCATCCATGCCACGGCCTGCTGCAGGTCGTCGACCCAGAGCCCGATGTGGTTCAAGGCCGGCTCGTGCACCGCCGGCTTTTTGGCGGCGTCGAGCGCTTGCATGAGGTCGACCTCGATCGCCATCGCCCCGCTGCCAAGCCGGCAGATGTCTTCATCGACGTTTTCGCGCTCGGAGCGGAACGTGCCTGTGACGGTCAGACCGAGCATGTCGACCCACAAGGCTCGAAGGCGTTGCTTGTCGACACCGCCGATGGCGACCTGCTGCAGGCCGAGGATGCGAAAGGGTTTGTCGTTCATGCGGTCTACTCGAAACGCAGGATGGGCTGGTCGACCGCGAGGCTGGCGCCGGGCTCGGCAAGGCGCTCGGCAACCACGCCGTCTTGCAGCGCGAGCAGTGTGTTCTCCATTTTCATCGCCTCCACCACCGCGAGTTTTTCGCCGGCCGTGACGCGCTGGCCGGCCTTCACCGCCACGGACGCGAGCAAGCCCGGCATCGGTGCCAAGAGGAATTTTCCGGTGTCTGGCGGTGCCTTGATCGGCATGAGTCGGTACAGGGTGGCGGCGCGTGGCGACAACACGAGCGCTTCGATGCGAGCGCCGTTGTGCACCACGCTGAGGGTCAAGCCACGGCGCTCGACTTGCGCCGTGAAAGGCCGGCCGTTGCACAGGCCGGTGACGCGCGTCACGCCGTAGCTCCAATCGCTGTCGATGAATTCGAAGCGTTTGTCGCCGAGCAGGACCACCACCGCGCCATTGGCGTGTGCGCGCACGGGGACGTGGCGGTCTTCTTCGTGCGCAGCGCCGCGCACGACCACCACGAAGCCGTCGCCCACCCGCACGCCGTGACCCGGCAACTGGCCGCTGATGCCGGCGGCCCTGACGAGATAGCGCCGATTGACGGCCGCCGCAAGCGCGACCAGGAAGTCCGGATCGTCGTGCACCACGTCTTGCGTTCGAAAGCCGCTCGCGAAGTGCCGTGCGATGAAGCCGGTGTTGAAGTCGCCCGACACGAAGCTCGGGTGCGCCAGCAAGGCCGCCTGGAAAGGGATGTTGCTCTTGATGCCGCGGATCACGAAACCGTTGAGCGCCTCGCGCATCTTCGCGATCGCATCCGCGCGGTCGCGCCCATGCACCACCAGCTTGGCGATCATGGAGTCGTAGTGCATCGAGATTTCGCCGCCTTCATAGACGCCGGTGTCCACGCGAACGCCACCGAAGACCGCGGGCAGAAGGCTCAGCGCCGCGCCGGCCTCGGCGGGCTCCACCAGGAGCCGCGGCATGCCTGCCTGCAGGCTCTGCACCGGCGGCTGGTAGGTGACGAGCCGGCCGGTCGAAGGCAAGAAGCTGCGCAGCGGATCCTCGGCATTGATGCGGCACTCGATCGCCCAGCCATCGCGCCGAATATCGCCCTGCTCGAAGGCCAGTGGCTCGCCCGCGGCGACCCGGATCATCCACTCCACCAGGTCGAGCCCGGTGATGCATTCGGTGACCGGGTGCTCGACTTGCAGCCGCGTGTTCATTTCGAGGAAATAGAAACTCTGGTCGCGGCCCACCACGAACTCGACGGTGCCCGCACTCTGGTAGCCCACGGCCTGGGCCAGCGTCACCGCCTGCGCGCCCATC
>JANONH010000339.1:0-2647 GCA_031420735.1 Methylibium sp. | reverse complement strand
GCGTTGCGGCGTTGCGAATGCTCGCAATGCCAATGGGCATTGCTGTGCTTCGCGCCTTGCATCGCATCCCGTCTCGCGCGTCCCTCGCCGCCCGTTTCAATGATTCAGCGGACTAGCCCTGAAACCAGGTGGTGCTGGCTGGCGCACGGGCCGCCAGAGCTTGGCGCGCTGGCCTGGCTTTGAGCGCTTGAGCCGTACCGCCCAAGCGACTCAGCGGGCTCCGCAGGCTCAGCGACGGTTACCGGGATTCACGCCGCCCGGCTCGGGCGCAGCGGGGTCGTCGCCGACAGGCGGCGCGCCTTGCATCACCGGGTTGGCATCGCCTGCGTCGTGCGGCGCTGGCGCCATGACGGGCGGCGGCCGAGGCTGAAATGCCCCGGATCGCGACAGCGTGCCGGGGTCGGCATTGAGCGGCGGGGGCGGCAAGCTGCCGACGTTGGCGGCCTGCGGCGGCGGCAACTCCAGGCGCACGACCATCGCGCCCTGCGACGGGCCGATGGCGACGCTGCGGGTGGCCACCGACTGCACCACCAGGGCCGTGTCCAGGCGCGCCCCGACGCGGTAGGGGCGCGGCGGCTTGCCGTCGACGGCGATCAGCGCGATGCCCTGTTCGGCACCGCGCTCGGGCGACTTCGGAGCCATCACGCCGACCAGCCGGAAGCGGCTCGCGAGCGCCGGCTCGGTGGCCCCGCCGGTGGCGGCCACCAGCGGCGATGCGAACAGCCGCGCCACGTCCCCGCGCAACACGGTCGCCGAAGACACCGGCTGGGTCTGCACGGGCACGGCGCGCGGTGTCACCAGGACCCGCAGGCCCCAGAAGGCAAGGCAGGCCGCCACGGTGGCCCACAGGAAGAAAGCAGCAACGCGCTCGGTCATGGCTGAAGATTATGATGGAGAGTCCTAGCCTCAGCGGCGGCGCTGCCGCTCACTTCATGCTCAAGACCTGCCTGCCCACACGCGCTCGCTCACGCGGCTTCACCCTGATCGAGCTCATGGTGGTGCTGGTCATCATCGGCGTGCTTGCCGCGCTCATCGTGCCCAATGTGCTCGACCGCGCCGACGATGCGCGTGCCACCGCCGCGCGCACCGACGTCAACAACTTGATGCAATCGCTCAAGCTTTACCGCCTGGACAACCAACGCTACCCGAGCGCTGAGCAGGGGCTGCAGGCGCTGGTGGCACGCCCGGCAGCCACGCCGGTGCCGCCGAACTGGAAACGCTACCTGGAAAAACTGCCCAACGACCCCTGGGGTCGCCCCTACCAGTACGTCAACCCGGGCGTCAAGGGCGACGTCGACGTCTTCAGCTTCGGCGCGGACGGCCAGTCCGGCGGCGAGGGCAAAGACGCCGATGTCGGCTCTTGGCAGTAGGCGGTGACGCGTCTCGCTCGCGGGCGTGGCTTCACGCTCATCGAGCTGATGATCGTGGTGGCCTTGATCGCCGTCGTCTCGGCGATCGCCTCGTTGGCCTTGCGCGACCCGGCCGCCACGCAACTCGAGCGCGAAGGCGCGCGCCTGGTCGCCTTGCTCGAATCCGCGCGCGCCGAAGGCCGTGCCCTGGGCATTGCCGTGCGCTGGGTGCCGGGCAGCGAAGAAGGCGGCTTTCGCTTCGTCGGGCTGCCCGATGCGCTGGCCCTGCCTTCCGCCTGGCTTGGCGAAGGGGTGCGTGCCGAGGCGCTCGCCGAGCGCCGGCCCGCGCCCGGCATCGTGCTGGGGCCCGAGCCCGTGATCGGCGTGCAACATATCGTGCTGCACCTTGACCAGCAGCACCTGACGCTGGCCACCGACGGGCTGGGCCCCTTCGCCGTGGTCGCAGACGAAGGCCCGCCCGATGCCCGCCCCTGAGCACCGCCGCAGCGGTCGGCGGCGCGCAGGCTTTACGCTCATCGAAGTGTTGGTGGCCTTGGCGATCGTGGCCGTGACGCTGGGCGCAGGCATCAAGGCGGCCGGCGCGCTGACCGACAACGCCCAGCGCCTCGTCGACGTGAGCGCCGCCCAGTGGTGCGCCGACAACCAGCTCACCGCGCTGCGCCTGGCACGCCAGTTTCCCGGCACCGGCGAGAGCGACTTCGGCTGCGAACAAGTGGGCATCACCTACCTCGGGCGCATGGTCGTGCGCCCAACGCCCAACCCCAATTTTCGCCGCGTCGATGCGGTGGTGTCCGACCTGGCCGGCCAGCCGGTGCTCACACTGTCGACCGTGCTGTCGCGCTACTGAGCGCCGCTTCGAGTCGCATCCAGCCGCCGCTCTTGCCATGAAGCGCTTTCGCCCGCTTAACCCAGCCGCTCGGGGCTTCACGCTCGTCGAGCTGCTGGTGGCCCTGCTCATCATGGCGGTGATCGCCGGCATGTCCTGGCAAGGCGTCGATGCGATCGTGCGCTCGCGCGACATCAGCGCCGGGCGGCTCGAGCAACAGCTGCGGCTGCAGTCCGTGATCGCCCAATGGGAAGCCGACCTGGCCGAACTGCAGGACGCCGAAGCCGTGCCGGTGCTGTTGTTCGACGGCGCCACCCTGCGCCTGACCCGGCGCACCGGCGCGGGCGTGCAGACCGTCGCCTGGTCGCTGCGCGGCGACACGCTGATGCGCTGGGCCGGGCCCAGCTCGACCCGCGTGACCGCGCTGCAGCAGTCGTGGAGCTTGTCGCAA
>JANONH010000338.1:0-1980 GCA_031420735.1 Methylibium sp. | reverse complement strand
ACTGCGTGACCCCGCACCCCGCGTGCGCGAGGCCGCTGTCGACGCGCTCGGCGGGATCGGCGGGTCGACGGCGCTCGCACTGCTCGAGCAAGCCCGCGCCGATCCGGTCGACTACGTTCGCGAGGCCGCCATCGAAGCGATTGAACGGCCGCGCCTGCCCGCACGTTGGGCACGACCGTAGGTCACGCAGACCGGTGTTCTCGAGCATCGGTTGCGCGTGCCGGCCCGCTGTGGCGAGGGCGCAGCGACACACGCGCCGTGTGGGTGCGGCGTATTGTTTAAAGCCAGGAGGCGCGCCGGTGGCAGGCTGCACGGCGCGGCGCGAATGAAGCTGCTGCGCAGCGCAGCAGCGGCGTCAGGCAAGCAGCGCTTGGGATTGCGTGCTTGGCATGGCGAGGCCTTCCGTGCGCTTGCATGTCGCCGCGGAATGTCTGACCCACCGCGTACGGTGTCTAACAAGCGTTCGGCAGCTGATCAATCGGGATTGCCTGCCTTGCAGGCCGCGGGGCGGGCGCCCATGATCAGGCGAATTTTTTCGCAAACGCCCGCCGGACGCGGGCCGTGCGCGGGCTTTTAAAACTCGGGGACACCGATGACTGCGCAATACGCCTACACCCAAGACAAGCTGTTCATCGGCGGCGAATGGGTCGCCCCGATCGACGGCGAGTTGGTGCCCTCCATCAACCCGGCTACCGGCTCGCCGTGGGCGCTGGCGGCGTTTGGCGGTCGGCGCGACATCGACCGCGCGGTCGAAGCCGCTGGCCAGGCGATGCGGGGCCCGTGGGGCCGCATGCCGCCGGCCGAGCGGGCCGCGCTCATGCGCAAGCTCGCAGGGCTCCTTGAAGCCAACGCCGAGCGCATGGCCGAGCTCGAGAGCCGCGACAACGGTCGCCCCCTGCGCGAAACCAAGCTCAACCTCGCTGCCGAAGCGCAGTGGTACTGGTACTTCGCCGGCATGGCCGACAAGCTCGACGGCCGCATGATGCAGATCAACCCCGAGCTCATGGCCTACACCACGCGGGTGCCGGTGGGCGTGGTCGGGGCGATCGTGCCTTGGAACGCGCCCACGCTCGTCACGACCATGAAGCTCGCCCCGGCGCTGGCAGCAGGCTGCGCCATGGTCGTCAAGGTCGCCGAGCACACGCCGGTCACGACCTTCGAGCTCGCCAAGCTCATTGAGCAAGCTGGCTTCCCGAAGGGCGTGGTCAACATCGTGCCTGGCTACGGGCACATCGCCGGGGCGCACCTGAGCGCCCACCCGGGCGTGGACAAACTTTCCTTCACCGGCGAACACCGCACTGCGCAGGAAATCATGCGCGCCGGCGCCGGCAACCTGAAGCGGGTGTCCTTCGAATGCGGCGGCAAGTCGCCGCACATCGTCTTCGATGACGCCGACATCGAGCAAGCCATCAACGCCGTCACTCACGCCGGCTTCATGGCCTGCGGCCAGACCTGCGCGCTCGGCTCGCGCATTCTGGTGCAGCGTTCGCTCTACGAGCGCGTGGTCGAAGAAGTGGGCGCGCGCGCGGGCCGGCTTCGCGTGGGCGACCCGCTCGACCCCAAGACCCACATCGGCCCGCAGACCCACCAGGAGCAGCTCGACAAGACCCTGCGCTACATCGACATCGGCAAGGCCGAGGGCGCGCGGCTCGTGAGCGGCGGGCACCGCCTGCGCGACAAGGGCCTTGGCGCGGGCTACTTTGTGGCACCCACCGTGTTCGCCGACGTCGACCCGGGCATGCGCATTGCGCAGGAAGAAATCTTCGGCCCGGTGGTTTCGATGATTCCCTTTGACACCGAAGAAGACGCGCTGACCATTGCCAACGACGTTGCCTACGGCCTCACCGCGGGCCTGTGGACGCGCGACCTCGCCCGCGCCCACCGCGTGGCTTCGCGCATCCGCGCCGGCACCGTCTGGGTCAACACCTACCGCATCGTCCACCCGGCCGTGCCCTACGGCGGCTTCAAGCTAAGCGGCAT
>JANONH010000337.1:0-3018 GCA_031420735.1 Methylibium sp. | reverse complement strand
CGGTATTGACCGTCGATGAAGTAGAAAACCGGATTCGCAATGTGCCGGGCGTTGCAAGCGCTACGGTGAATTACGCTGCGAGATCCGCCACGGTGCGCTACGACAAAACCCGACTCGAAGTTGCCGATATCAAAGAAAGTGATCGTGCACCAACGCCGGCCCAGGTGATGAACGGGTGTGGCCATACGCGCCCATAGTTCCCTTCCTATCCCGATTAAGCCTCGCATCTCACCACCTGCAGACTCAGGTGCTCCTCAAATGCGTCGAAGTCCCGGTCACTGTGCAGAAGGCGCAATCCGTCCGCCAGGCAACGAGTCGCAATGATCACGTCGATCGTGCCGCGAACCGTTATGCCGCGAACGCGGAGCTTTCGAAAGTTCCTTGCTGCAGCTATCGCAAGGACCTCACCACCAAGAGTCACCTGCTCTAACTTGCCAAGCAAGCGGCGCGCTTCATTGAAACCCCGATCGTCTTTAAAGCCCCGGAGTACCTCCGCCAGGATCAAGTCACCGACGACCAGCCCTTCTACTCCAAGGTTCTTGTCCAGCCAGTCGGACTGCGCTGTGCGCTGGTTGCGGAAGAAATCGATCCAGACGCTCGAGTCGACAAGAATCACTTGTCACGCCTCATGGCATCGAGGTCGCCCTCCCACTCGTACTTGCCTCGCAGTTTTCGCAACTCCGTCTGTTGCTTCAACCGCAGTAGCGTTCGCAAGCCCTGCTCCACGGCCTCTCGCTTGGTCTTGATGCCCGTGGCCTTCAGCGTGGCGGCCATGAGCTTGTCGTCAATCACGATATTGGTACGCACCGTATGCACCTCTCGCAAGTTCGTACACATCATGGGGTATCTTGCATGTCACCAAGCGAGGCCCCATAGAGTTGCCCCGCAAAGCCAAACATCTCGCCATGGCATGGTCAGTGCCATCATCGGCCAACGATGCACAGCCCGCCATGAAGCCCGACATCGGCCTGGTCCTCACCGGCGGCGGCGCGCGCGCTGCCTACCAAGCCGGCGTGCTCAGCGGCGTAAACCGGCTGCGCCGTGAGGCCGGCGAGCCGGACCGCAACCCTTTCCAGGTCATTGTCGGCACCTCCGCTGGCGCCGTGAACGCCGCAGCGCTGGCGTGCGGCGCCGACGAGTTCGACCGTGCGGTGCGGCTCATCGTGCAGGTGTGGCGGCACCTCGAAGCGGGCCAGGTATTTCGCGCCGACGCCTTTGGCGTCATGCGCTCGGGCGCACGCTGGCTCACGCTGTTCACTGCCGGCTGGGCGCTTGCACGCTGGCGTCGCAACAACCCGCGCTCGCTGCTCGACAACCGGCCGCTCGAGGAACTGCTGCGCGAGATGGTGCCGCTCGAGCGGGTGCCGCAGCTCATCGAGCAGGGGCACCTCAAGGCGCTCGCGATCAGCGCCTCGAGCTACTCGGCCGGCGCCCACGTGACCTTCTACGACTCGCATCGGAGCCTGCAGCCCTGGACGCGTTCGCAGCGCGTGGCCTTGCCGTGCCGGCTGACCACCGCGCACCTGATGGCCTCGTCGGCCATCCCGTTCATCTTCCCGGCCGTGCCGCTGGCGCTGGCCGGCGGCTACGAATACTTTGGCGACGGCTCCATGCGGCAGGCCGCACCCATCTCGCCGGCCGTGCACCTGGGCGCCGAGCGTATTTTGGTGGTGGGCGCGGGCCGCCTGCACGAGCCGGTGAGCACGCGGCCGCAGGCCAATGGTTACCCGAGCCTGGCGCAGATCGCGGGGCATGCGCTGTCCAATATTTTTCTCGACGCGCTGGCGGTCGACATCGAGCGGCTGCAGCGCATCAACCACACGCTGTCCTTGCTCGCGCCCGAGGCGCGAGCACGCACGGCGCTGCGGCCGATCGAGCTGTTGGTGATCGCACCGAGCCTGCGGCTGGACGACATCGCGGCGCGCCACCTGCACGCCTTGCCGGCACCGGTGCGCGCGCTGCTGCGCAGCGTGGGCGTGACGCCGCAGAACGTCGAGCCCGGCCACGCCGAGGCGGCGCGCGGCGCTGCGCTGGCGAGCTACCTGCTCTTCGAGGCACCCTATACGCGCGAGTTGATCGCCCTCGGCGAGGCCGACACGCTGGCGCGGCGCGCCGACGTGCTGAGTTTTTTTGGCTGGGGCTCGGCGCGCGCTCAGCGCGGCGAAGACGCGCTGGCCGATGCAGCGCGTGCGGCTGTCACGCCCGCAGTCGACTCCGGCTGGGGCGAGTAGGGCGCACCGGCCACCGTCAGGCCACCGGCGGAGAGCCGCGCTGCGGTGGCCGCGCGCACCCCGGGCACGCGCTTCATCAGGTCGGCCCAGTCGACGAAAGCCCGTGCCTGGCGCGCATCGACGAGCTTCTGCGACAGGCCCGTGCCCACGCCCTTGAGCGACTCGAGCTCGGCGCGGCTGGCGGCGTTGACGTCGAGTGCAAGCGCCGGTGCGGCCACGGCGAACCACAGCAAGGCCGCCGCGAGGCGCGCGCGTTTCACTGCGCCGCCAGCCAGCGCACGTAGCGCGCGACGCCTTCGGCCACGTCGCAGAACGGCAGCTCGCAGCCGCTTTCGCGCAGCGCCGCGAGGTCGGCCTCGGTGTGGCACTGGTACTTGCCGACCAGCGCCTCGGGGAAGGGGATGTAGCGCACCAGACCTTGCGCCACCTGTTCGGCCAAGCTCAGAGGCGGCGCGCCCGCAAGCGCGCGGCAGGCGTTGACGGTGGCATGGGCGACGTCGTTGAAGGGCTGGGCGCGGCCGCTGCCAAGGTTGAAGATGCCGCGTGCGAGCGGGTGCTCGAGGAACCACAGCTTGACGGCGACGACGTCGTCGACCGAGACGAAATCTCGCCGCTGCTGGCCCGCGGCAAAGCCGCCGTAGTCGCCGAACAACTGCACGTGGCCGCGCTCCTGGAACTGCTTGAAGTGATGAAAAGCGACCGAGGCCATGCGGCCCTTGTGCTGCTCGCCCGGGCCGTAGACGTTGAAGTAGCGAAAGCCGGCGAGCTGCGTCGCTGCGCTGGGCAG
>JANONH010000336.1:0-6959 GCA_031420735.1 Methylibium sp. | reverse complement strand
GGTCGGCGCGGTCGGGTCGCTCGGCATCGCGCCCAGGCACATGATGCCGCTGCCGTGCAAGGTACAGCTGCCGCGGCGCAGCGACACCACTTCGTCGCGCCCGGCAAAGCGCACGAAGGTGCCGTTGTAGCTGAGGTCGCTCACCAAGAAGGTGCCGCCATGCCATTCGATGCGGCAATGCGAGCGCGAAACCCGGGTGTCGTCCACGCAATAAGTCGCCTGCGGGCTGCGGCCCAGCACCGCCGGCAGGTCGGGGCCGGCGAACAGGCAACTGGCATCGAGCCACGCCAGGCGGATCGCGTCCGGCGAGGCGATCGGCTCGTCGCCTTCGAACAGGGCGGCCACGGTCTCGCCGAAGCGCCGCGCATCGAGCCGGTACACCTGCACCGGCTCCTGGCGGCCGCGCAATTGCAGTTTCGAGAGTGAACGAAAGCGGCTGCGGTTCTCGGCATCGAGGCCGCCGAGCACCTGCTGCGTGGCCAGGGTTTCGTTGTCGCCCGCGCGGTCGAGCAAACGTGCGGCGACGTTCACCGCGTCGCCGAAGCAGTCGCCCGCGAGTTCAACCACCTCGCCTTGGGCCATGGCCACCTGCAGCTTGAGCACCGGCGTGCGCGAACTTCTACGTGGCGCGCCGGCCACCACGCGGTTGAGCGATAGGTGCATCTCGTCGGCCGCGTCGATGCCGCCCTGCGGCGATTCGAACACCGCCATCAGACCGTCGCCAAGGGTCTTGACGACGACGCCGCCAAAGCTCGTCACGACCCGGCCCATGAGCGCGACGCTTTGCGTCACCACGCCCGCCGCTTCCGCATTGCCCAGGGTTTCGAACAGGCCCGTGCTGCCACGCAGGTCGGCGAACAGCACGGTACGTTGAAGAAGGACGGGCATCGGTCGAGGCGGTGGCGGCGCGCGAAGTTTAGTCGCGAAGACCCGGACTCGGGCCTGGGTGGTCAAGGTGCCGACGCGACATGAAAAAAGCCCGGCGCATGGCCGGGCTCCTGGGCTCGCGGCGGGTGCCTGCGATCAGAGATTGTCGAGGTAGGTGCGCAGCTTGTCCGAGCGGCTCGGGTGCTTGAGCTTCCTGATCGCCTTGGCTTCGATCTGGCGAATGCGCTCGCGCGTGACGTCGAACTGCTTGCCCACTTCCTCGAGCGTGTGGTCGGTGGACATCTCGATGCCAAATCGCATGCGCAGCACCTTGGCCTCGCGCGGCGTGAGCGAGTCGAGGATGTCCTTGACGACGTCGCGCAGGCCCGCCTGCATGGCCGCCTCGATGGGCGCGGTGTTGTTGGTGTCCTCGATGAAGTCGCCCAGGTGGGAGTCGTCGTCGTCGCCGATCGGCGTTTCCATGGAGATCGGCTCCTTGGCGATCTTCATGATCTTCCTGATCTTGTCCTCGGGCATCTCCATCTTCTCGGCCAGCGTGGGCGCGTCGGGCTCGAAGCCGAACTCCTGCAGGTGCTGGCGCGAAAGCCGGTTCATCTTGTTGATGGTCTCGATCATGTGCACCGGGATGCGGATGGTGCGCGCCTGGTCGGCGATCGAGCGCGTGATGGCTTGGCGGATCCACCAGGTGGCGTAGGTCGAGAACTTGTAGCCGCGGCGGTATTCGAACTTGTCGACCGCCTTCATGAGGCCGATGTTGCCCTCTTGAATGAGGTCGAGAAACTGCAGGCCGCGGTTGGTGTATTTCTTGGCGATCGAGATCACCAAGCGCAGGTTGGCCTCGATCATCTCTTTCTTGGCGTCGCGCGAGGCTTTCTCGCCCTGGTTCATCTTGCGGTTGATCTGCTTCAAGTCCTCGATCGGCACCACCGCGCGCGACTGCAGGTCGATGAGCTTTTGCTGCAGGTCCTGGATTGGCGGCAGGTGGCGCGCCATCACGGCGCTGTAGGGCTTGTTCGCGGCGATCTCCTTCTCGGCCCACTTGAGGTTGAGCGAGTTGGGCGGAAAGCTCTTGATGAAGTGCTCTTGCGGCATGCCGCATTTGTCGACCACGATCTTGCGCAGTTCGCGCTCGTAGCGGCGGATGTCGTCGACCTGCGAGCGCAAGATCTGGCAGAGCCGCTCGATCGTCTTGACGGTAAAGCGCAGGCTCATGATCTCGGAGCTAACGCCCATCTGCGCGCGGTTATAGGCCGGTGAGCGGTAGCCTTCCTTCTCGTAGGCCTTCCTCATGCGGTCGAAGTTCGTGCGCAGTTCGTCGAAGCGCAGCAGCGCCGCCGCCTTGAGCTCCTCGAGCTTCTTGGTAAGCGCCTTGGAGCCGCCCTGGCCGTCGTCGTCGTCCTCTTCGTCGAACTCGTCGAAGTCTTCCTCGGCGACGTAGTCGTCGGCTTCCTCGTTGGAGACGAAACCGTCGACCGCCTCGGAGATCTGCATCGTGCCCGCGCGGATCTTGTCGGAGAGCACCAGGATCTCGGCGATGGTGGTCGGGCTTTCGCTGATCGCGAGCATCATGGCCTGCAGGCCGCCTTCGATGCGCTTGGCGATCTCGATTTCGCCTTCGCGCGTGAGCAGCTCGACCGTGCCCATTTCGCGCATGTACATGCGCACCGGGTCGGTGGTGCGGCCGAACTCGGAGTCGACCGTGGAGAGCGCCGCTTCAGCTTCTTCTTCGGCTTCTTCGTCGGTGGAAGTCGCGGTCGAGGCGCCGGCGATCAGCAGAGTGGCCGCGTCGGGCGCCTGTTCGTAGACGGCGATGCCCATGTCGTTGAGCATGGAGACGATGGCCTCCAGAATTTCGGCCTCGACCAGCTTCTCGGGCAGGTGGTCGTTGATCTCCTGGTGCGTGAGGAAGCCGCGCGTCTTGCCCATCTTGATGAGCGTCTTGAGCTCCTGGCGGCGCTTGGCGACTTCGTCTTCGGTGAGCGCGGTTTCGTCCAGGCCGAACTCGCGCATGAGCGCGCGCTCCTTGGCGCGCGAGACCTTCATGCGCAAGGGCTTGGCCTTGGGCTTGTCGGCCTCGTCGACCGCTGCGACCTCGATCTCGACCTCGCCTTCGAGGTCGGCCTCGATGTCGCTCATGTCTTCTTCGGGCTCGGCGCGCAGTGGCTTGCCCGCGGGCTTGGCGGCTTCGGGCTTGCCCTTGCGGGCGGGCTTGCCCAGAGGCTCGGCCGCCTTGGCCAGCGGCTTGGCGCGTGTCGCCGCCGTGGCCGTCTTGGCCTTCTTCGCCTCCGCCTCGGTAGGCTTGGCCAGCTTGGCCAGCTTGGCCAGCTTGGCCGGCGGAGCGCTGGCGGCTTTGGATGCGGGAGTTGGAGCGGTCTTCTTCGCGGTCATGCGATTCCTCGGACTAAAAGTTTCTCGAAGGGCCGGCAAGCCGAAAGTCGCTGACCACACTTGAAAGCGGCGCCCTATGCGCGCTAAAGATTCAGTTGGGGTCGCGCCTCGCAGATCGCAAGAGGCGACGCCGACAAGCCAGCTCACCCTGCAGCAAGGGCGGCCGAGCCAGCAAAAGCGCAGGCTTTGCAAGTTGCCGCTGCGGCAAACCGAGGATTATATCGGCGCGCTCACGAAAATCCCAAGCCCAGGGCGGCACGAATCGCTCGCAAATGGGCACGAGAGATGCCCGCTGTGGCCCCTATCCCACGATGTCGAACGGCCCACCGCGTTCCAGCGCCCGCAGATAGGCCGGCCGGGTGTGAATGCGGTCCAAAAAGGCCGTGAGCCGGGGCCGCCCGGCGTCGAGGCCGCCCTGAGCCCGGGCGGCCTCCAGGGGAAAGCTCATCTGGACATCTGCGGCGGAGAACGAGTTGCCGACAAACCAGTCGCGGTCCTTCAACTCGCCTTCGAGGTAATCCAGATGGCGCCGGATCTGCGGCACGACAAAGCCGCCCTGCACCTTGTGCACGATGGCGCGAGCGAAGGGCTTTGCAATTAACGGCATCTTTGCTTGCTCGATCCGGTCGAACACCAGCTTCAACAAAAGCGGTGGCATCAACGATCCTTCGGCGTAGTGCATCCAGTAGGTGTAGCGCACCCGCTCGTCGGTGCCGTGCGCGGGCGAGAGGCGGCCGCCGCCGTACTTGTCGACCAAGTATTCAAGAATGGCCTCGGATTCCGCAAGCGTCAAAGCGCCCTCGGTGATCACTGGCGACTTCCCGAGCGGATGGACCTTGAGCAGTTCGGGCGGCGCCAGCATGGAGACGCGGTCGCGTTCGTAGTTCCTGACCTCGTAGGGCAGATCCAGTTCCTCCAGCAGCCACAGCACGCGCTGCGAGCGTGAGTTGTTCAGGTGATGCACGACGATCATCTCGATGGTTCCTTGGAGGTGCATGCGTCCTGCGAAAAGTCATTCGGGGCAACAAGCGCTTGAGTTCCGAACGGAATGCAGCACGACGCTAGACGCGGCCCAGGGCCCGGTAGGCCGCTGCCGTGGGGTCGGCCCGCGCGAGCTGCGTCAGGCTCGCGCGCAGATCCTCGAGCAGGGGCTCCACATCGAGATCGAGCGTCTCGATCAAGGCGGCGGCGCGGGCACCCCACGGCTCGTCCAACAGCGGCTCGCGCAGCACCGACCAGGGGCGCGCCCCGTGCTCGTGCAGTTGCCGCTCGAGCCAGCGGAACAGCTCGCCGTGCCACTCGGGCCGCTCGCACAGCAGCCCGTGCTCGGCATCGCTCAGTTCGGCCCACCACTGGCCGTTGAGCAGCAGCAAGCGCGCCGCGTTGTCTTCCGGGCGGTGCATGGGGCGGCGTACGCCATGGTTCGGGCGCGGCGCACGCGCACGCGACGCGCTCTGCTGCGGCACTGCCCGAGCGCTGCGAACGCCCCAGAGGTCGGCCAAGTCGGCCGTGGACAACTGGCCGAGCGTGGCGAGTTCGCCGAGCAAGTGGCGCTTGAGGGCGCCGTCGGGCAGCGCCTGCCACAAGGGCTTGGCCGTGGCCAACATGCGCGCGCGCCCTTCGGCGCTGGCGAGGTCGGTGTCTTCGCGCGCCGCCTCGACGAGCTGGCGCGACAGCGGCACCGCCGAGGCGATGCGCTCTTCAAAGGCTTTGGGGCCGAGCTCGCGCACGTAGGAATCGGGGTCGTGCTCGGGCGGCAGGAACAGGAACTTGATGCTGCGCGTGTCGCTCGCGTGCGGCAGGGCGGCTTCAAGTGCGCGCCCGGCCGCGCGCCGTCCCGCCGCGTCGCCGTCGAAGCTGAAGACGATGTGGTCGGTAAAGCGCAGCAGCTTCTTTACGTGCTCTTCGCCGCAGGCTGTGCCCAGCGTCGCCACCGCGTTGGGGTAGCCGAGCTGCGCCAGCGCGACCACGTCCATGTAGCCCTCGACCACGAGGGCGAAGCCGCGCTCGCGCAGCGCCTGGCGCGCCTCGAACAGGCCGTAGAGCTCGCGGCCCTTGACGAACACCGGCGTCTCCGGTGAGTTGAGGTATTTGGGCTCGCCCGCGTCGAGCACCCGCCCGCCAAAGCCGATCACCTCGCCCTGCACCGAGCGGATGGGAAACATGATGCGGTCGCGAAAACGGTCGTAGCGTTTCTGCTCCTCGCCTTCGTCGCCCTGCACGATGGTGAGCCCCGACTCCGCCAGGAGCGGATCGTCGTACTGAGGGAACACGCCCGCTAGTCCGCGCCAGCCGCCGGGTGCATAGCCGATGCCAAAGCGCGCGCAGATCTCGCCGCTCAAGCCCCGGCCCTTGAGGTAGTCGACCGCCCGCGGATTGGCTTTCAACTGCTTGCGCCAGTGCTCGCCCGCCTTGGCGAGCGTCTCGCTGAGGGTCGCCTGGCGTGCCTTCGCCGACTTGGCGCGCTCGCGCTCCTCGGGCGTGCTGTCGTCCTCGGGCACGGGCAGCCCGGCCTGCTGGGCCAGGTCGCGCACCGCGTCCATGAAGCCCATGCCGGCTTGCTCCATCAAAAAGCCGATGGCGTTGCCATGCGCGCCACAGCCAAAGCAGTGGTAGGTCTGGCGCGTCGGGCTCACGATGAAGCTTGGCGACTTTTCGCCGTGGAAGGGGCACAGGCCCTTGAGGTTGATGCCGGCTTTCTTGAGCTGCACATGGCGCCCGACGATTTCGGCCACGTCGCAGCGTGCCAGCAAATCCTGGATGAAGGCCTGGGGAATCACGCGGCGAGTCTATAGAAAGCGCGAGCGGTGGCGGGCCGGGGCTGGCGTGATGATGCGGTGGGGGCAGGACATGCGCCGCAGCCGAGGCAGAGGCAGAGGCCGCCGAACTCAACGGCCGGCGGCGACGCCCTCGCGGCGTGGGTCGCAGCCGGCCTGCCAACCGTCGCTGCTGCGCAGCAGCAGGTGGGCGCCGCTGGTGAGTGCCGTCTCCACCAGCGCGTGGCCGCGCGCCCGCAGCAGGGCGGCGTCGGCGCGCGAAAAGCGCTCGGCTTCGAGCAGCGTGACGGCGCCGATGGCGCCGAAGTTGGGCAGCGACGCGGCGGCCTGGGGGTCGATCTCCCACGCGAGCGTGGCCCACAGTGCCTTGGCCACGTAGAGCGGGATCGGCACGCCGCCGGGCGAGCCGGCCACCAAGACGAGCCGCGCCGACTGCTGTGCCGACTGCTGCGCCCGGCGTTCGAAGACGAGCGTGGGCGCCATGCTCGAGCGCGGGCGCTTGCCGGGTTCGGCGCGGTTGCTGGCCAGCGCCGTCGTGGCCGTGCGCGCAACGAAACTGAAGTCGGTCAGTTGGTTGTTGAGCAAGAAGCCACCGGCCAGGCCCGCGCCGCGGTTGACCATCAGCCGTGCGCCGTACTGCGCCTCGATCGAGGCGGTGAGGGCGACGGCATGGCCTGCGGCATCGGAACTGCCTGCCACCACGCACCTCTCGGTGGTCGATGCCGCAGGCCATGCCGTCGCGCTCACCGCCTCGATCGAGGCACAGTTCGGCGCGCGGCTGATGGTCAATCGCGGCGCGGGCCTGGCCGGTGGCTTCTTGCTCAACAACCAACTGACCGACTTCAGTTTCGTTGCGCGCACGGCCACGACGGCGCTGGCCAGCAACCGCGCCGAACCCGGCAAGCG
>JANONH010000335.1:0-2143 GCA_031420735.1 Methylibium sp. | reverse complement strand
CTGATCGACGACCACCCCTTGATCCTTGCGGCCCTCGAAACGGTCGTCAAGGGCCTTGGCGAAGACGTCTCCGTGCTGGGCGTGCACAGCGCCGCGGCGGCCCGCGCCACGCTGGCAGACGACGCCGACTTCGACCTGGTGCTGCTCGACCTGCAGTTGGGAGACGCCAACGGCTTCGATCTGCTCGCCGAGTTGCGCGCGGCCTACCCTGCGCTGCCAGTGGTGGTGGTGTCGGCCAGCGCCAGCCCGGCCAACGTGATCCGTGCCATCGACCTCGGCGCCATGGGCTTCGTTCCCAAGCGCGCCAGCCACGACATGCTGCACGAGGCGCTGCGCATGGTCATGTACGGCGGCATCTACGTGCCGCCCATGACCGCGGGCGCAGGCGGCGACGCGTCGGACACCTATGTGGACGAAGAAACCGTGCCCGGCTACATGAAACTATCGGGCCCGCAAACGGCGACGGGCGAGCTCAATGCACCGCACAGCCTCGCCGCGCTCGGCCTCACGCCGCGCCAGACCGAGGTGCTCTCTCTGTTGCTGCAGGGCCAGCCCAACAAGCTCATTGCACGCCAGTTGAACGTCGCGGTCGAAACCGTCAAAGACCATGTCGGCGCGGTCATGCGCGCGCTCGGCGTGAGCTCGCGCACGCAGGCGGTGTTGGCGGTGGCGCGCATGGCGCAGCCGGGCCCGGGCGACGCCCCGCACCCCGGCGGCCGCTGAGCGCAGCGGCCGCGAAGGCAGGCCAGTCGCCGTGAGTTCACTGCCGCTTCTGCGCTCGCTCCCCGTGCCGCCCGCGGCCACGCCCGTGGCCACGCCTGAGGCCGCGCACAGCGCCGAAGCGGACCGCCTGCCCGACCTGGTGCGCATGCTCTACGGCCAGGCCGGCGTGGCGCTGGCTGGCCACCTGCTCGGCGCCGTCATCGTGCTGGTTGCCTTCCACGGCGTGGCACCGCGGTCCCTTCTGTGGGGCTGGGGCCTGCTGTTCGCAGCGCTCTGGAGCTTTCGCGTGGCGAGCGTGCTGGCTTACCAGCGCCGCATCGGCCACGCGCCCCTGCTGGCGGCCGACTGCAGCCGCTGGCAAGACGTGTGGAATGCCGGCGCACTGGCCACCGGCGCCCTCTGGGGCAGTGCGGGCTGGCTGTTCTACGGCGAAGGGCGCGCTTTTCACCAGGCGGCGCTGCTGCTCATTCTCTATAGCTACTGCGTCGGTGCCATTTCGCTGCTGGCTTCGCACTACCGGATCTACCTCGTCTTCACCCTGCTGTGCTTCCTGCCCGTGACCCTGCGCGTGGCCTGGCCGGGCAGCCCCGACGCCCTGGGCCTGGCCACCGTGCTCGCGCTCGTGCTGTGCATGACCTTGCTGCTGGCGCGCAGTTACCGGCGCGTGTTCGACCATGCCATCTCGCTCAAGGTCGCCACCGAACGGCTGGCCGCGCAGTTGCAAGTGGAAAAAAGCGCCGCTGAAGACGCACGCCGCGTGGCCGAAACGGCCAGCCGCGCCAAGACCCAGTTCTTCGCAGCCGCCAGCCACGACCTGCGCCAGCCACTGCATGCCATGGGCCTGTTCGCCGAGGCGCTGCGCGCCAGGAGCCGCGGCGACGTCGAGGTGACGCGGCTCGTGAACAGCATCAACGATTCGGTCGACGCGCTTGACGGCCTGTTCGGCGAGTTGCTCGACATCACCCGCCTGGACAGCGGCGCGGGGGAGGCCCGGCCAGCGGACTTCGGCCTGCGCACCTTGTTCCAGCGTCTGCGACTGGCGAGCGAGCCGGCCGCGTTCGAGAAGGGCCTGTCGTTGCGCTTTCGCGGCGAGCGCCATGCCGTGCATGCCGACCCGCTGCTGGTCGAGCGCATTTTGCGCAACCTGCTGGCCAATGCCGTGCGCTACAGCACCGAAGGCGGCGTGCTGGTGGCCGCACGCCGACGCGCAAACTCGATGCTGCTGCAGGTGTGGGACAGCGGCGTCGGCATCGCGGCCGGCGAGCAAGACCGCATCTTCGACGAGTTCTACCAAGTCGAGGGCCGCGCGCCGCTCGCTGCACACGAGGCCAAGGGGCTGGGCCTCGGCCTTGCCATCGTGCAGCGACTCGCGCACCTGCTGCAGGCGCCGCTCACGCTGGCCTCGGTGCCGGGTCGCGGC
>JANONH010000334.1:0-3227 GCA_031420735.1 Methylibium sp. | reverse complement strand
AGCATGAAGTCCGAGCGGCTGCGGCCCAGGCGGTCGGCGGCCTGGTCGATCAGGTCGCGTTGTCCGGCCTTGGCGCGGATGCTGATCGTCACGGGTTCATGGGTTTGGGCCATCAGGCACCTCTGGCATACGTTTGTAATGCCAATATTGTATGTCACTTGTCCATACAAAGACTCGAACCGGGGAGCGTCAGGACGTACCACCGCATTGACTCATCAGATTTGCTACTCGAGCTGACCTGTTGCCTCAGGTAAGTTGCTACCCGTCGGATGGTCCGGCGGAAGCGGCGCAACGTGATGAGGCGAATCAGCATGACGACACGCAAGGAGTTGGTCGAGGCGCTGCGCCCGCGGCCTCGAAGAAGGCGTTGAGGTCGAACTCGTCGAACTCGTCGAATTCGCCGGCGCTGGCGATGGCGACCAACTCGTCCGGCATCTGGTAGAGGAGCAAGCGCATCTGGGGCATGGTGCCATACGGGTTCCATTTCCCGGGGTTCTCGGCCGCTAAGGTCTCCTTGGCGCGCTGCTCGTGCAACTGGCGCATCCGCCACAGGCTCGCGGCCGAGAAACCGGCCGTGCCAGGGAACGCTCGCTCGAGGTCACTTGCCAGTCGCTCTACGACACCGTCGCCCCAGCCTTGCGCGTCCTGCTTCTCGTTGACAGCGCGCGCTGCTCGCCTGCGCGGTCGAACGACTTCAGGTCGCGCGCAGCGGTTTTGATGATCGGCACCGTATGCGTCCGTGCGCCTTGCCCGGGGCGCCCCTTGGTGTCGTAGAGGGTGATCGAGTCGGCGCGTACATCGGCCCAGCGCAGGCGCACAAGCTGCTCGATGCGTTGCCCGCCTGTGAGCAGGTGCATGCGCAGGCACCGACCACGCAACCCGGCAACTTCTCGATCAGCAGCCCCGCCAGTAGGTTCGCAGTTCATCTGCCGTCAGCGGTCGCTTGTCTGCACAGTCAAACTGGCGGTCCCGCCGTGTCAGCGCGACCGGATTGGTCTCGACGTTACAGGCCTTGAAGGCGACGGGAATCGACGCTGTCACGCGCACGTCGATGGCGCATTGATACTCGCCGCTCGACTCCTTGAGTGCCATTGCAGGCGACTGTGCCGGTGCCAATCAGTTGCCACGGCGCGCCGGACGGGGCTGCCAGGTCGCGCGTCGTGGCTCACGTTGCGCTAAAATGCATCGCAACTGCAACGCAGAGGCCGCCTCGATGAAAACCGCCACCTTTCCGTCCCTTCGCGTCGAACCGGAATTGCGAGATGCTGCCGAGAGCGTGCTGCAGGACGGGGAGACGCTGTCGGGGTTCATCGAGGCTTCCGTGCGTGAAACCATCGAGCGCCGTCGCACCCGTGCCGAGTTCATCGCGCGCGGCATGGTTTCGCGCGAGGAGGCCAAGCGCACCGGCGTTTACTTCGCGGCCGACCAGGTTCACGCCGAACTCGGCCAGATGCTGGCCAAGGCCAAGGTTCAGAAAAGGGTGCGTGGGTGAGCTTCGTCGTTCGTTACAGCGCCTCGGCGCGTGACGACCTGAAGCACCTTTACGAGTACCTGCTCGATCGTGCCACCACCGCCCTCGACCTCGACCTGGCCGAGCGCGCGCTCGGCCAGGTCATCGGCTCGGTAGACAGTCTCGGCCGCTCACCCTTCATCTATCGCAAGGCGGGTTCGAGCCCCTTTCTGCGCGAGTTGCTGATCCCGTTCGGCAACAGCGGCTACGTCGCCCTGCTCGAGATCGAGGACGCGTCGACGGTGACCATCCTCGCAGTGCGTCACCAGCTCGAAGACGACTACCACTGAATCGCTGCAACGTCAGCCGACGAGGTCGACCGGGACCTGCTTGCTCGATTCGCCGCGTCCATTCAGGAGATGCCATCGACGGCGCCGTTGACCGTCCCGAACAGGACGCCCGAATTAAGCCCGTGTTGAAGCCGATCGATATCCGTCCGAAAGTGCACCGATGACGCCATCAGCTTCGCGAGCGGGCGCAATGGGATGCTTGTGGACGGGTCGAAACTTGTCGGTGTCAGTCGGCAGGCGAAGGAGGGGGCCGGGCGGCCCGCAGCGCGCACGGACGCGGCCAAAGCCACCCCGCCCAGCAACAGCAGCGGCGCAAGCGAGAGCCTGCGCCTCATCCTCCAAGCCGATGGTGCGCCGTTCCGCGAAGCGCGGCGCCAATGCGGGCGGTGAGTTCCAGGGCTGCACCGGTTACCCGGTTTGGCGTAGTACGCGACCAATCGGTTGAAACCCGGACAGTTCAACCCTTTGCTACTGGTCGTCGGCTCGAACCGAGACTGGTCAATTCGTATCGGTTGGAGTTCATGCTGTTGGTCCGCGTTCGTAAGGACACTCCGCAACTTTTGTCCGATTCGACTTTCATCGCGTGGCGTTCCGCAGCCACAGCCCAGAAGTCGCGAGATAAGCTCCCGGACTCTTCCGCATGCAATGGAGCGTTGATGATCCCCGACTACCAGACCCTCATGCGCCCGGTTCTCGAATGCGCGGCAGATGCAGAAGCCACGATCAGCGAGGTTGTCCAAAAGCTTGCTGACAAGTTCGCGCTGAACGATGAAGAGCGTGGCGCGCTGTTGCCAAGCGGCAAGCAAACGCGCTTCGCAAATCGCGTCAATTGGGCAAAGAGCTATCTGAAACAGGGCGGCCTTGTTGAGATTACCGGACGAGGCCGCTTCACGATCACTGATCGCGGCCGCAAGGCGCTCGCAGACGGACTGGCCACCATCAACAATGCATATATGGCGCAGTTCGAAGACTTCCAGGCATTCAAGAACAAGGTCAACGAGGCGGACCGGCTGCTGGAATTCGTGCCGGGCGAAGCCCAGACGGAATCAACACCGGACGAAACTTTGCGCAGTGCGCACGGCACTATCACCAAGGCGCTCGCCTCCGATCTGCTCGATCGCGTGCGGACATCAACTCCAGCATTCTTTGAACGCCTCATCGTCGGTCTCTTGATCGCGATGAACTACGGCGGCGACTCTGAAGAAGCCGGCCGCGCTCTGGGTCAAAGCGGCGATGACGGTGTCGATGGCGTCATCGATCAAGACCGGCTCGGCGTGGACCAGATTTATGTACAAGCCAAGCGCTATGCGCAAGGCAACAACATCGGTGCCGCGGCCATGCGCGATTTCTACGGCGCGCTGAGTCTGAAGAGAGCGCAGAAGGGGATCTTTGTCACGACTTCGGAATTCAGCCCCGCTGCGCGGCAG
>JANONH010000333.1:0-1631 GCA_031420735.1 Methylibium sp. | reverse complement strand
ACGACCGTCTCGTCGATGCGGTTGAGGAACTCGGGGCGAAAGTGCGCCTTCAGCTCGACCCACACGGCGTCGCGAATCAGTTCGTGGTCCTGGCCATGCATCTGCATGATCTGGTGCGAGCCGAGGTTGCTGGTCATCACGATGACGGTGTTCTTGAAGTCCACCGTGCGGCCCTGGCCGTCGGTGAGGCGTCCGTCGTCGAGCACCTGCAGCAGCACGTTGAAGACATCCGGGTGCGCCTTTTCCACTTCGTCGAGCAGCAGCACCGAGTAGGGCTTGCGCCGCACCGCTTCGGTGAGTGTTCCGCCCTCTTCATAGCCAACGTAGCCGGGCGGCGCGCCGATCAGCCGGGCCACCGAGTGCTTCTCCATGAACTCGCTCATGTCGACGCGGATGAGGTGGTCTTCGCTGTCGAACAGGAAGCCGGCCAAAGCCTTGCACAGCTCGGTCTTGCCCACGCCGGTGGGGCCGAGGAAGAGGAAGCTGCCGCTCGGACGGTTGGGGTCGGAGAGGCCCGCGCGCGAGCGCCGGATGGCGTCGGCCACCGCGCGGATCGCCTCGTCTTGCCCGACCACACGCTCGTGCAGCTTGGCCTCCATGCCGAGCAGTTTTTGGCGCTCGCCCTGCATGAGCTTGGCCACCGGAATGCCGGTGGCGCGCGCCACCACTTCGGCAATCTCCTCGGCGCCCACCAGGGTGCGCAGCAGGGTCGGCTTGCCACTGCCCGCACCCTTGGCTTCCTTGGCCTGCGCCTCCTTCAGACGCGCCTCGAACTCGGGCAAGCGCCCGTACTGCAGCTCGGCCACCTTGTTGAAGTCGCCTTTCCTCTTCCAGTCTTCGATCTGCGTGCGTGTGCGATCGATCTCCTCTTTGAGGTGGGCCGAGCCCTGCGCGGCGGCCTTCTCGGACTTCCATATCTCGTCGAGATCGGCTGCCTCGCGTTCGAGCTTGGCGATCTCCTCCTCGATGAGGCCAAAGCGCTTCTGCGAAGCTTCGTCCTTCTCGCGGCGCACCGCTTCGCGCTCGATCTTGAGCTGGATCAGGCGGCGGTCCAGGCGGTCCATGACCTCGGGCTTGGAGTCGATCTCGATCTTCACCTTGGCCGCGGCCTCGTCGATGAGGTCGATCGCTTTGTCGGGCAGGAAGCGGTCGGTGATATAGCGCTGGCTCAACTCGGCCGCCGCCACGATGGCCGGGTCGGTGATCTCCACGCCGTGGTGCACCTCGTACTTTTCCTGCAGGCCGCGCAGGATGGCGATGGTGGCCTCGACCGTGGGCTCGCCCACCAGCACTTTCTGGAAGCGCCGCTCGAGTGCGGCGTCCTTTTCGACGTACTTGCGATATTCGGCCAGGGTGGTCGCACCGATGCAATGAAGCTCGCCGCGCGCGAGCGCGGGCTTGAGCATATTGCCCGCGTCGATGGCGCCTTCGGCCTTGCCCGCGCCCACCATGGTGTGGATCTCGTCGATGAAAACGATGGTTTGGCCGGCGTCGGCCGCCACTTCCTTGAGCACCGATTTCAGGCGTTCCTCGAATTCGCCGCGGTATTTGGCGCCGGCGAGTAGCAGCGCCATGTCGAGCACCAGCACGCGCTTTTCCTTGAGCGACTCGGGCACCTCGCCCGAGACGAT
>JANONH010000332.1:0-4481 GCA_031420735.1 Methylibium sp. | reverse complement strand
GCCTCGAGCGGCTGCTGCGAGGCGCTGAGCGCGTCGAGGCCGGCCACGAAACGCGACATGTGCGTGCCCTTCTGCTCGGCCGGCAAGGCGACGTCCAGGCTCCAGGTCGCCACGGTCGGCACGCTCGCGCCGCCGATGCGCAGCACTGCCGGGTAACGCAGTCGCTTCACGCCCACATGCTGGATGGCGAGATGGCGTTCGTCGCGCGCGCTCTGCGTGTCGGGGATGTGCAGTGCGGCGGCGATGGGGTGGGTCATGTCGTTCATGGGCTGCAGGGCCCAGGCGGTGCCGGGCAAGGATGCGGAATTATGCGGACAGCGCGAGTTTGCGCCGATCCGCCGGCTTGCAAGAGCAGCGCGCGCCCATCGGCCCGATAGCGAAGGTCAGGGCCAGGGCCAACGCCGAAATCAGGCGTTGATCGCCGGGCGAACCAGCTCGAGCTTGGCACCAAAGCGCTTGAGGATGCTTTGCTCGATGCCGCTGGCGTCCAGGCCGAGCATCGCCAGCAGCTTGGCCGGATCGCCGTGTTCGATGAATTCATCGGGCAAGCCCAGTTGCAGCACCGGCATATCGCTCACGCCGGCGGCCTGCAGCGCCTCGAGCACGGCACTGCCGGCACCGCCCTGGATGCAGCCCTCTTCAAGGGTCACCAGCGCATCGTGCGAGCGGGCCAGGCGCACCACCAGGTCGCTGTCGAGCGGCTTGATGAAACGCATGTTGGCCACCGTCGCATCCAGCCGCTCGGCTGCCGCCAGCGCCGGGTAAAGCAAGGTGCCAAAGGCAAGAATTGCGATGCGCCGCCCGCCCGGCCCGGCCTCGCGCCGCACCTCGCCCAGGCCCCAGGGCATGGCCCTCAGCTCGGGCAGCACGGCCGCGCCGACACCGCTGCCGCGCGGGTAGCGCACGGCCACCGGAGCGCCGCGCTCGAAGGCGCTCGTGAGGGCCTGGCGGCATTCGTTCTCGTCGGCCGGCGCGATGAGCGACAGATTGGGCACGCAGCGGATGTAGGCGATGTCGTAGGCGCCCGCATGGGTGGCGCCGTCGGCGCCCACCAGGCCAGCGCGGTCCAGCGCAAACACGACTGGCAGGTTCTGGATCGCCACGTCATGGATGAGCTGGTCGTAGCCGCGCTGCAAAAAAGTTGAGTAAATGGCGAGCACCGGCTTCATGCCTTCGCAGGCCATGCCCGCAGCAAAGGTCACCGCGTGCTGCTCGGCGATGCCGACATCGAAGTAGCGCTCCGGGAAGCGGCGCTGGAACTCGACCATGCCCGAACCTTCGCGCATGGCCGGCGTGATGCCGACCAGGCGCTTGTCGTGGGCCGCCATGTCGCACAGCCACTGGCCGAACACCTGGGTGAAAGTGGGCTGGCCGGACGCGGCCTTCTTCAGGCCTTCGGCGGGGTTGAACTTGCCCGGGCCGTGGTAGGCCACCGGGTCGGCTTCGGCGAGCTTGTAGCCGAAGCCTTTTTTGGTGACGACGTGCAGGAACTGCGGGCCTTCGCGGTCGCGCAGGTTCTCGAGCGTGGGGATGAGGGAGTCGAGATCGTGGCCGTCGATCGGGCCGACGTAGGTGAAGCCGAGTTCTTCGAAGATGGTGCCGGGCACCACCATGCCCTTGGCATGCTCCTCGAAGCGCCTGGCGAACTCCAGCAACGGCGGCGCATTCTTGAGCACCGTCTTGGCGCCCTGGCGGGCGGCGGCGTAGAAGTTGCCGCTCATGAGGCGCGCGAGGTATTTGTTGAGCGCGCCCACCGGCGGGCTGATCGACATGTCGTTGTCGTTGAGCACCACCAGCAGGTTGGGCAGCTTGCCGGCGTGCGGCATGCCAGCGTTGTTGAGCGCTTCAAAGGCCATGCCGGCGGTCATGGCGCCGTCGCCGATGATGGCCACCGCGCGCCGCACCTTCCCGCTCAACTGCGAAGCCACTGCCATGCCGAGCGCCGCCGAGATGGAGGTGGAGGAATGCGCGGTGCCGAAGGTGTCGTACTCGCTTTCGTCGCGGCGCGGAAAGCCACCGATGCCGCCCTGCTGGCGCAAGCTGGGCATGCGGTCGCGCCGGCCGGTGAGAATTTTGTGCGGGTAGGTCTGGTGGCCGACGTCCCAGACCAGCCGGTCGTGGGGCGTGTCGAACACGTAGTGCAGCGCAACGGTGAGCTCCACCGTGCCCAGGTTGCTCGACAGGTGGCCGCCGGTCTGCGAGACGCTGGTGAGCACGTGGTCGCGCAGCTCGTCGGCGAGCTGCTGCAACTCGCCGCGCGAGAAGCCGCGCAGGTCGGCCGGCGAGTCGACCTTGGAGAGCAGCTTGTAGGGCTTCATGGTCGCCTTCAATTCAGTTGCTTCACGGCGCTGCGCACGACCCGCGGCCAGTGGCGCACGAACCGGCCGACCCGGCAGCGGCCGCGAACCGGCCTTGCCGGGCTGACAGCAGCTCCTTCGCGCGGAGAAGCGCAAAACCGTAACAACGGTGCTTCATCATGCAGCCGCCGCGGACCGGCTCCGCCCGGACCACCAGCGGCACCCCCGTCGCGGGGAAGCGCAACACCGCACCGGCCCTGCTCCATCAAGCAGCCGCCGCCGACCGGCTCCGCCGGGCCGCCAGCGGCGCCCCCTCGGGGGGAGCGGCGAAGCCGCAACGGGGGGGTCAACATTCCCGCTCGACGACTTTGTCGGCCAGCAGGCTGAGCAAGGCGGCGTTGCGCAGGCCGCTGCGGGCCAGTGCATCGTGCGCCTGCTCGCGCAGCAGTTCGGCGCGGCGCAGCGCGGCGTCCAGGCCGAGCACGGTGACATAGGTCGGCTTGTTGTGGTGGGCGTCCTTGCCGGCGGTCTTGCCAAGCGTGTGCGAGGCCTGGGTGGCGTCGAGGATGTCGTCGACCACCTGAAAGGCCAGGCCGATGGCCGCGCCGTAGTCGGCCAAGCCCTTGAGGGCGGTGGCGTCGGCCTGGCCGCAGGCTGCGCCCATCATGACGCTTGCCTGCAACAAGGCGCCGGTCTTGCGGCGGTGCATGTCGCACAGCGCCTGCTCGGCCATGGAGCGGCCGACGCTGGCAAGGTCGATCGCCTGGCCGCCGGCCATGCCGTCCTGGCCAGCGGCCCGTGCCAGCAGCCGGCACAGATGCGACTGCAGCGCGGGCGCCACCGGGGTGCCGTCGTCGGAGGTCAACACTTCAAAAGCCAAGGCCTGCATCGCATCACCCGCGAGCATGGCGCGTGCCTGCCCAAATTGCACATGCACCGTGGGCTTGCCGCGACGCAGCACGTCGTTGTCCATGCAGGGCATATCGTCGTGAATAAGGGAGTAGGCATGAATGAGCTCAACTGCGCAGGCTGCCCGCAGCGCGGCCTCTGCATCATGCTCGCGCACCGCCTCGGCGGCCGACAACACCAGCAGGGGCCGCAGCCGCTTGCCACCGTCGAGCACGCCGTAACGCATGGCCTCGCCGAGGCCGGCCGGAGCATGCTCGGGCAGCCAGCGCTCGAGCCCCGACTCGACCGCCTCCAGTGACTTTTTTGCCCAGTCGTCGAATTCGTCGCGTTTCATGGGCCCGCCCAGGGCTTGAGTTGCCCATCTTCGAGCACCTGAACCTGCTGTTCGACCGCCTCCAGCCGCCCTCGGCAATGCTCGAGCAGCAGCGCACCGCGGCGGTAGCTGTGCAGCATGCTTTCGAGCGGCAGTTGCCCCGCCTCCATCGCGACGACGAGTTGCTCCAGCTCGGCCATCGCGGCCTCGTAGCTGGCAGGCTCGGCGCAGGCATCGGCGCCGGGCGCGGGGTCGGAGACGGCGGCTTGCTTGACCATGGGCGTGCGGCAAAAGCGGTGGATTATAGTTAGCGTACCGCCGTATGAAATCGAGCGGGTGAGCATATGTGCCGCCCCCGCCACGCGCGCAAGGGCCCGCGCGCCGCTCGCCACAGGGTGGCCCGAGTCGGGGGGCCATAGGGGGCCGAATAGAATCGGCGGTCCGGTGTGTCGTCATCGACGGCTACGCCGAGCCGACCGGCACGCACTGCCCCGGCACCACACTCCCCAGCCCATGTCCGACCTGAGCATCACCCGCGACGCCCTCGGGCGCAGTTGCGCCCAACTGCCCGTGTCGAGCTACTTCGACAAGGCCTGCTACCGGCGCGAACACGAGGCGATCATCCGGCCCGGGCCACGCTATCTCGGCCACGCCCTGGCGGTGCCGGAGCTGGGCGACCACCACGCGCTGCCGCAGGAAGGCGAAGGTCGCGCCTTGCTGCGCACCGCACGCGGCATCGAGCTCGTCTCCAACGTCTGCCGGCATCGCCAGGCGGTCATGCTGCGCGGGCGCGGCCACACGGGTGAGCACATCGTCTGTCCGCTGCACCGCTGGACCTACGACCTTCATGGCCAGCTCGTCGGTGCGCCGCACTTCGCGCACGACCCCTGCCTGCACCTCGCCAACTACCCGGTGCAGCAGTGGAACGGCCTATTGTTCGAGGCCGGGCCCGGCCACCCCGA
>JANONH010000331.1:0-4270 GCA_031420735.1 Methylibium sp. | reverse complement strand
CGATCGGCCAGGTCGTCAACATCGGCAGCAATTACGAAGTCTCGGTTGGCGACACTGCGCGCCTGATCGCCAAACTGATGGGTCGCGAAGTCGAGTTCACCAGCGACGAGCAACGCATGCGCCCGCAGGGCAGCGAAGTGGAGCGCTTGTGGGCCGACAACACGCTGGCTCGTGAGCTGATGGGATGGGCACCCGAATACGCCAGCGTCGACGGCCTGAGCCGCGGCTTGCGCGAGACCATCGAATGGTTCAGCGTGCCCGCCAACCTGCGCCGCTACAAGGCCGGCCTCTACAACATTTGAGCGCCGAAAGTACAGCGATGGAACTTGCCCAGGTCATCACGCAGCGCGTATGCCGCGTCACCGGTGGTGCCAAAGTGGCTCTGCACGAGCCCTGCTTCAAGGGCAACGAATGGGCTTACGTCAAGGCATGCATCGACACCGGCTGGGTTTCGTCGGTGGGCAGCTACGTTGATCGCTTCGAGCACGACCTCGCCGAAACCACCGGTGCGAAGCATGCGGTCGTCGTCTCGAACGGAACCTCGGGGCTGCAAGTTGCATTGCAGATCAGCGGCGTCGATCCGGGCGACGAGGTCATTCTCCCGGCGCTGTCGTTCGTCGCAACCGCGAATGCAGTGATGCATTGCGGCGCGCATCCGCACTTCGCCGACAGCGACGCCGCCACGCTCGGCCTCAGCGTGCCCGCGCTGGCTGATTACCTGCCCACCCTCATCGAGCAGCGCAGCGGCGCGAACATCAACCGTCATACCGGCCGGCGCATCGCCGCCATCTTGCCGATGCACACCTTCGGCCATCCGGTCGACATGCCGGCCCTGATGGAACTCGCCAACCGCTACGGCATCGCGGTCGTCGAAGACGCGGCCGAATCGCTTGGCAGTTTGATCGACGGCCGCCACACGGGCACGCACGGCTTGTGCGCAATGTTCAGCTTCAACGGCAACAAGATCGTCACCACCGGCGGCGGCGGTGCGATCATCACCAACGATGCGCAGTTGGCCAGGCGCGCGAAGCACCTCACCACCACCGCGAAGCAGCCGCACAAGTGGGCCTTCTTGCACGACGAGGTTGGCTACAACTACCGCATGCCGAACCTGAACGCGGCCCTCGGCTGCGCACAACTGGAGCAGCTGGAAGGTTTCGTCGCGGCCAAGCGCGAACTGGCCACGCGCTATTCGCGAGCCTTCGCCGACGTGCCCGGCGTGTCGCTGTTCACTGAGCGCGCCGGCACGCGGGCCAACTACTGGCTGCAGACGCTGATCCTGGACCGCGGGTTCGCCGACCAGCGCGACGCCGTGCTGAGCGCTACCAACGACGCTGGCCAGATGACGCGCCCGGTGTGGGAGCTGCTCACTCGACTGCCGATGTACACCGCCTGCGCGGCGATGGCAACGCCGGTCGCGCAAGACCTGGCGTCGCGCATCATCAACCTGCCGAGCAGCCCGCAGCTCGTTACAGGGGTGCTCTGATCGACGCGAACAGAAAAATCGCCGTCGTCACTGGCAGCCGCGCCGAATACGGCCTGTTGTACTGGGTGCTGCACGACTTGCGAGCCGCACCCGGCATCGCGCTGCAACTGATCGCGACCGGCATGCACCTGTCGCCTGAATTCGGCTTGACGGTGAAAGAAATCGAACGCGATGGTTTTCTGATCGCGCGCCGCGTCGAGATGCTGCTGTCCAGCGACACGCCTGGCGGCGTGGCCAAATCGATTGGCCTGGGCGTGATCGGAATGTCAGACGCGCTGGAGCAACTGCGCCCCGACCTGGTGCTGGTGCTCGGAGACCGCTTCGAGATTTTGGCCGCCGTGCAGGCCTGCCTGGTACACAACATTCCGGTGGCGCACATCGCCGGTGGCGACACCACAGAAGGTGCATTCGACGAATCGATCCGTCACGCCATCACCAAGATGTCGCACCTCCATTTCGTCACCAACGAGCTGTCGGCCCAGCGAGTTCGCCAGCTCGGTGAAGACCCGCGCCACGTCCATGTCGTCGGCAACCCGGGGCTCGACCATTTGGTTCGCCTGAAGCTCCTTGACCGCAAAGCGCTTGGCGAATCGCTCGGCGCGCCATTGGCGAAGCACAACCTGCTGATCACGTTTCACCCCGTCACCCTCGAGCCCGGCGAGAGCGAACGCCAGTTCGGCGAACTGCTCGCTGCGCTAGACACGCTGGGCGACGACACCGCGCTTTGGTTCACGCGCCCGAATGCCGACACCGGCGGGCGCGCATTGTCTGCCGCGCTCGATGCCTGGGCCGCGTCGCGTACCGGGCGCGCGCATGTGCATTCGTCGCTCGGCCAATTGCGCTACCTGAGCCTGATGGCGCACGTCGACGCGGTGGTCGGCAATTCTTCCAGCGGCTTGTACGAAGCGCCGTCGTTTCGTGTGCCGACTGTCAACATCGGGGAGCGCCAGCGCGGCCGGCTTTCGGCCGCGTCGGTCGTGAATTGCGCACCCGAGCGCGAGGCCATCAAAGCTGCCATCGCGCGAGCTCTCACGCTTGATTGCACCGCCGTGGTCAGCCCCTATGGCGACGGCCACGCGGCGAGCAGAATCGTCGCCGTTTTGCGCGACTTGCCGCCGCGCGCCGACATGCTGAAGAAGCACTTCCACTTGATCGGGGATGCGCGTGGCTGACCAAACCTTCTTCATTGCCGAGGCCGGTGTCAACCACAACGGCTCGCTCGACCTTGCATTGCAACTCGTCGACGTCGCTGCTGCCGCCAAGGCAGATGCGGTGAAGTTCCAGACCTTCAAAGCCGCCAAGCTGGTCACGGCCAACGCAGCCAAGGCCGACTACCAGGTTGCCAACATGAAGGAGGCTGGCACCCAGTTGGGCATGTTGCAGCGCCTAGAGCTGTCGGAGGCAGACCACCACGCGCTGGTGCGGCACTGCAAGCAGCGTGGCATCAAGTTCATGTCGACCGCTTTCGACTCCGAGAGTTTGGATTTCCTTTCAAAACTGGGCATGCCTGCGCTGAAGATGCCATCGGGCGACATCACCTGTGCACCGCTGCTATTGCAGGCAGCCCGACTGCGCATGCCGCTGATTGTCTCAACCGGCATGTCCACGCTGGCCGACATCGAAGATGCACTCGGCGTGATCGCCTTCGGTCTCACGTCGGACAACAAACCCGCAGGCCGCGCCGATTTTCTGGCGGCCTACTGCAGCGCCGAAGGTCGCCATGCGCTGGCACAGCACGTCAGCTTGCTGCACTGTGTCACCCAGTACCCGGCACCTCCCGAGTCCGTCAACCTGCGCGCGATGGACAGCATGGCGGCGGCCTTCGGGCTGCCGGTCGGTTATTCGGACCACACGCTGGGTATCGAGGTTTCGCTGGCTGCCGTGGCGCGCGGAGCCACGATCATCGAAAAGCATTTCACACTCGACCGCGCGCTGCCTGGCCCCGACCACGCAGCCTCGCTCGAGCCGGGCGAGCTGACGCAATTGATCTCCTGCATCCGCAACATCGAGAAGGCATTGGGCTCGACCGTCAAGGCACCGGCGGCCGTAGAAATGGGCAACCGCCCGGTGGCCCGGCGCAGCGTCGTTGCAGCGCGGCCGATCAGGCAAGGCGAGTTGATCAGCGCCGAAGCGCTGGCCACCAAGCGGCCTGGCAGCGGCATCTCGCCAATGGACTTCTGGGGCCTGTTGGGCCGCCCTGCGGTGCGCGACTTCGACACCGACGACCTGATCGAGACATGACCGACACCGTGATCATCGTCATCGGATCCGGCGGCCACGCGGCCGTGGTGGCAGATGCGCTGCTGGCGGCCGGCACGCGCGTGCTCGGCTTCACCGACGCCGATGCCGCGCAGCATGGCCGCATGCTGTGCGGCCTTCCGGTTCTGGGTGACGACTCGGTATTGCGCACCTCCGCAGCCGCCCACGCCACCGCCACGCTGCGACTGGCGAACGGCATCGGCGGCACGCGTGGCGAAGGCTTGCGGCGCGCTGTTCAGCGCCAGCTTGAAGCCTGCGGCTGGCAGTTCGTGCAAGTGCGCCATCCGGCAGCAGTGGTGTCGCCATTTGCGCGCGTGGCGGCCGGGGTGCAATTGTTCGCCTCGTGCGTGGTGCAGGCCGGCGCGGTAATTGGCGAGGGCTGCATCGTCAACACGGCGGCCGTGGTCGAGCACGACGTGGTGCTCGGCGAATTCGTTCACGTGGCCTGCAACGCCACCCTGTGCGGCAACGTTCGTGTCGGTGCCACCAGCCACATCGGCGCTGCGGCCGTGCTGCGGCAAGGTG
>JANONH010000330.1:0-1727 GCA_031420735.1 Methylibium sp. | reverse complement strand
CTGCCAGCTTCTTCGACAACTGTGCCTCGGCGATATCGACATCGGTGAAGTCGGCCACCTGCGTCAGGCTGCGCGCGGCACGGTCGAGCCGGGCCAGTTCGGTCTGCTGGAACAGCATGCCGAGTGCCTGCAGGCCACGCTGCACCGTGTCCAGCCGCTCGCCGTGCAGCGAGTCGCCGCAGCGCAGGTGGTGGTCGAGAAAGCTCAAGGGCGCGCCGACCGTGAAGGTGTGCAGCCACAGCGCGGTCTTGGCCAGCTCGACGGCCATCGGGTTCTTGTCGACGCCGAAGATGGTCTTCTTCAGGATCATGCGGCGCACGATGTGGCGGTCGTCGAGTTGCGCGTCGGTTACGGCCCAACCGTGTTCGCGGGCGGCGTCGCGGATCGTGCCGCGGATATCGGCGATGCGCGCAACCAGCGGGCTCTGCCAGGGCCGGCCCTTCTCGGCCAGGTGCGCCGCCCAATGTTGCTCGGCCACGGCGTGTTCGGCGCTGGCGATGGCTTCGAGCACGCGGTCGGCCAGGTCATCCACCAGTGCCACCAGAAAATGGCCGCTGCCCATGGCCGGGTCGCAGACTTTGAGGTCGAGGATTCGGCTGGCCGGGTCGAGGCGATCGAGAACGTCCCAATCGGCTGGGTTGAGCGAGGTCTTGCGAGCCCACTTGGCGATCTGCTTGTCGAAGCCCACGACGCGCTCGCGCGCGAGCAGGCCGACCGATTCGCGCAGGATCAAGCGCACCAGATCGTCGTGCGTGTAGTAGCTGCCGGAAACCTTGCGCGCAAAACTGGCCGGCCGGGCCACGATGCGGTCGATCTCGGGCTTGTCGTGATAGTCGTCGGCGGCCTGGACTTCGTGCACCAGCGTGTATTCGAGCAGGCGCTCATAGATGCCACCGAGATGCGACACCGACAGGTCGCGGTAGTTGATCCAGGCGTGGAGCAAATCTTCGGTGCGGCGCGAGAGTGCATCGACGATCGGCGCCATCACCGCGTCGGGTACCCGCGTTCGCTCGAGCAAGGGCGCGCGGGCGCGGTCGAAGAGGCCGCCGTTGTAGGCCGGCATGCCGACGGCGTCGTCGCCTTCGTCGATAAGCTGGAAGGCGCCCTTCAGCTCGCGCCAGATATTGTCGAGCCGGGTCGATAGCGGTTTGCCGGCGTCCTTGTCGTCGCGGACTCGCTCGCGCAGGCGCCGCACGCTGTAGGCGTGGTAGCGCGCATCGCGCACCGGCAGCAGGTTGCGGTCTTCGGCGTAGAACAGAAAGAGCAGGCGGTAGAGCAGGATCAGTGCGGCTTCGCGCACCTCGTCGAGGTACTCGCGCGTGAACTGCTGGCGTGTGAACTGGCCGTATGCGACTTTCTGCTTGACGGCATGCAGGTCGCCGCGGGCCAAGGCCTGAGCGAGTTGCGGAAAGATCTCGCCGAACACACGCGCGCCCAAGTCCTGCGATACCTTCTCTTCGTACAGCCGCGCCTCGTTGCGCGCATAGGCGTGAAAGCTGCGGTTGGCGCTGTCCCAGGTCTGGGTCAGGAATGCGGCGCGGTGGAAGAGCAGGAAGAACAGCCGCAAGCCGTGAGCCGGCTCGAAGCCATCGAGTTCCTGCTGCGTGCCCGCGATGCCGAGCAGCGCAGCCAAGTCGATCTCGAAGAACTCTTCGGCCCGTGAACGGGCGTCTTGCCAGTACAGGCGCCAGACGGCACCGTTGCTGAGCACGCCCCATTTCATGCCG
>JANONH010000329.1:0-2760 GCA_031420735.1 Methylibium sp. | reverse complement strand
GCCGATCAGTGCGCGGCGTGGCTGCGCGGTTGGTTGCGATGATCCGCATCGACTGCCTGTGGCTGGCTGTTGAGCCGCTGGACATGCGCGCCCCGAGGCGCTCGATGCCTGCCAAGCCGCGGCGCCACATTTGTTGGCACTGCCGGCGTCTTTCGAGCTGGACAGTGCGATCCGCTCGATCCCGGGTGTCATACCGGGCGCGGAGGGCGTCAACCCGTTGGCCTGGAGCCTGTGGGTGCGCATGTTGTTCTCGACTTTGGTGGATGCCGACTTTCTCGATACCGAGGCGTATATGAACGGCGCGAAGGCCATGGCCCGCGACCGCTTTGCGCCGATCGGCAGTTACCTCGCCCAACTCGACGCCGCCCTCGCCCGCATGGGCGAGCAAGTTGCAGCGAGCCATCGCGCCGAAGACCCTGTGATGCGGGCCCGCAATGCCGTGCTGCAGCGTTGCCGCGAGCAAGCCCTGTGCGCGCCCGGCGTCTTCTCACTCGAAGTGCCGACCGGCGGCGGCAAGACCTTGTCGTCGCTCGCATTCGCTCTCACGCACGCGGTGAAGCACGGCAAGCGCCGAGTGATCTACGCCATCCCCTACACCAGCATCATCGAGCAGACTGCCGATGTGTTTGGCGCCATCTTCGGCCGCGACGCAGTCGTCGAGCACCATAGCCAGGCCGACACCGCCAACGACAAGAGCGAGACTGCCATCACCCGCCTGGCCTGCGAAAACTGGGATGCGCCGCTCGTCGTCACGACCAATGTGCAGTTGTTCGAGTCGCTGTTCGCCGCACGCACTTCGCGCTGCCGCAAGCTGCACAACCTGGCCGACAGCGTGATCGTGCTCGACGAGGCGCAATTGCTACCGCCAGAATTCTTGCAGCCCATCCTGGACACCTTGCGCCTGCTGGTCGAGCACTACGGCGTGACACTGGTTCTGTGCACCGCGACGCAGCCTGTGCTCACCAGTACCGAGCGCTTCGACAAACGCCACAACCTGCGCGGTCTTGCGGCACCCACGCCTATCGTCGGCGAGCGCAGCACCTTGTTCGACGCGCTCGACCGCGTCGCCATCGAATGGCCCACCGATTTGCAGCAGCCTGTCGAACTGACGACCGTGGCAACACAGATGGCACAGCAAGACTGTGCGTTGGCCATCGTCAACACCCGCGCCGACGCCGCCGAGTTGCTGGCAGCCGTCGATGCCGCCACCGGCGAACACGCGCTGCACCTGTCGGCTGCCATGTGCGGCCAGCACCGTGCCGACGTCATCGCCGATATTCGCGCACGCCTCGCGGCAAGGCGTGCCGGTACCGACCCGCGGCCCCTGCGTGTGGTGAGCACGCAGTTGGTCGAAGCCGGTGTCGATATCGACTTCCCCGTGGTTTATCGCGCGCTGGCCGGCCTGGACTCCATTGCCCAGGCCGCAGGCCGCTGCAACCGCGAAGGCCTCTTGCCTGGCAAGGGCCGCGTCGAAGTTTTCGTGCGCAAGGTGCCAGCGTCGCTGTCCGGGCTGCGCAACGGCGTGCAGGCAACCCGAAGCACCTTGGGTGACGCGCAGCCCGTAGCCTTGCGGCCGGAGCACTTCGACACCTACTTCCGTCACTACTATGATGGATTCGCCAGCCGCGACGCGCGTGGCATCGTCGATCTCTTGCGCAACCAAGGCGACATGGCGATGAACTTTCGCAGCGCGGCAGAGCGATTCCGTCTTATCGACGACGAAGACCAGATCAGCCTCATCGTGCCCTATGCCAGCGCCGATCCCGACGCGCGCGATGTAGCACCACTGATCGCTTGTCTTCGCTCGCAGAATAGCGATCGTTGGTTGCTTCGCGCGTTGCAGCGCTTCACCGTCAATGCGCGTCGCCGCGCGGTACTGCCATTGCATCAATGCGGCGACATCGAAGAAGTCCTGCCCGGCATGTTCGTGCTCATCAATCCGATTCGCTACGATCCTCGGCGCGGCCTCATCGATGACCACGATCCGCGGCAACCGCCGCTCATATCCTGACCGAGGGAAGGGGAACATGCAAAGCAAACGCTACTGCCTCGAAGTCACTGCCGACTTCGCCTGCTTCACCCGCCCGGAAATGAAGGTCGAGCGCGTTTCCTACGACGTGATCACGCCCTCAGCCGCGCGTGCGGTGTTCGACGCCATCTTCTGGAAGCCGGCCATCCGCTGGCATGTGCGGCGCATCGAGGTGTTGAAGCCGATTCGCTGGATCAACCTGCGGCGCAACGAGGTCGTCTCCAAGGTCGGCATCGGCAACGTGAAGGCGGCGATGGCCGCCGGTACGGGCAACCTGGGCATCTATGCCGATGACTCCGACGAGCGCGCACAGCGCGCCGGCCTGTTCCTGCGCGACGTGGCCTACCGCCTGCACGCCGATCTGGAAGTGCGCAGCGACCGCAACGACCCCGAGCCGTCGCAGAAATTCTTCGCCATGTTCGAGCGTCGAGCAGAGGCGGGCCAGTGCGTCAACCAGCCCTACCTTGGCTGTCGCGAGTTCTCGGTCAACAGCTTTCGATGGGTGACCGACGCACAGCCGCAACCGGCGCCCATTGCCGAAGACCGCGACCTCGGCTGGATGCTCTACGACATGGATTTCGCCGACGCGGCCGACCCGAAGCCAATGTTCTTCCGCGCACGCATGCAAGGCGGCGTGGTCGAATGCGATTGGCGCGAGGTGGCCAAGGTCGATGGCAGCGGGGTGGCACGATGATCCTGCAAGAACTCGTGCGCTACTACGACCGCAAGGC
>JANONH010000328.1:0-4764 GCA_031420735.1 Methylibium sp. | reverse complement strand
CGATGCACGACCCCGAGTACCTGCGACTCGCGCGCGCCCTGTGCGAGCGCTACGACGTGCACTTGGTGTGCGACGAGATCGCAGTGGGCTTCGGTCGAACTGGCACGCTGTTCGCACACCAGCAGGCCGGCATTCGCCCGGACTTTCTCTGCCTCTCCAAAGGCCTCACGGGCGGCACGATGGCGCTCTCCGTCGTGCTCTGCACCGAGACCGTGTACGAGGCGTTCTACGACGACCGCGGCGCGCGCGGCTTCCTGCATTCGCACTCCTACAGCGGCAACCCGCTGGCTTGCCGCGCGGCCCTCACGGTGCTCGACCTGTTTCGCGACGGCGCGCTCGGCAAGGCCCCCGCCGCGCCCGCCGCCGAAGCCGCCCCGCGCGTGGAACGCGGTGGCTCGACGGCGGCCCTGGCTGCAGCGTGGGCCGCCCCGGTGCTCGAGCAAAACCGCCGCACCGCGGCGCGGCTCAGCGCCCTGTGCGAGCCGCTCGCGGCCCACCCGCGCGTGCGCTCGGCGCGCCAGCTTGGCATGCTGTGGGCGTTCGACATCGACACCACCGGGCTGGCGGGATTTTCCGGCGCCTACCACCTGGCCGCGCGCGAACAAGGCCTGTTGCTGCGCCCGATCGGCGACACCCTCTATTTCATGCCGCCCTACGTGCTCGACGACGCCGCCCTGCAGCAACTCGCGGGCGGTGCGCTGCGGGCGCTCGAGCGGGTGTGCGCGCCATGAGCCGCGGCTGGTTCGTCACCGGCACCGACACCGGCGTGGGCAAGACCCGCGTGGCCTGCGCGCTGCTGCATGCGCTGCGCGCGCGCCATGCACGCTGCGTGGGCATGAAGCCGGTTGCCGCCGGCGTCGACGCCCTGGGCCACAACGACGACGTGCTGGCGCTGCGCGCGGCCAGCAACGTCGCGGTGCCGGCCGCGCTCGACAACCCGGTGCTGCTGGGCGATGCCGTTGCGCCGCACATCGCCGCCGCGCGCGCCGGCTTCACCATCGACATCGACGCGCTCGTGCGCGCCTACGCGGCGCTGGCGACGCGGGCCGATGCGGTGGTGGTGGAAGGCGCGGGCGGCTTTGCCGTGCCGCTGTCGAGCGAGCGCACCGGTGCCGACCTCGCTGCCGCGCTCGGCCTGCCGGTGATCCTGGTGGTCGGCTTGCGCCTGGGCTGTCTTAACCACGCCCTGCTCACGCGCGACGCCATCGCCGCGCGCGGCCTGCGGCTGGCCGGCTGGGTCTGCAACCGGATCGACCCCGCCATGCTCGAGCAAAGCGCCAATCGTGACTGGCTTTGCGGCGTGCTCGACGCACCGCTGCTGGCCGACTGGCCCTGGCAGCCGGCGTCGGCGGCGGGCGAGTCGGCGCCGCCGCCGCCGCTCGCGCTGCCCGACTGAGCCGCGCAGCGCGCACCGAACGCACCCTTGGCCACCCCGGACGAAGTCTTTACCGCCGCGCTCGCCGAGCTCGATGCGCAGTCCCTGCGCCGTCGCCGCCGTTGCGTGGCGCCGCTCGCAGGCGCGATGCTCGACGTCGACGGCCGGCCCCTGCTGTCGTTCGCGGGCAACGACTACCTCGGCCTGGCCCGGCATCCGGCCGTCGTGCAGGCGGCCGAGGAAGGGGCGGCCCTCTACGGCGCCGGCGCCACGTCGTCGCCGGTCATTTGCGGCCACGGCCCGGCCCATGCGGCGCTCGAAGAAGAGCTGGCGCGCTTTGTCGGCCTGCCCAGTGCGCTGTATTTCTACGCCGGCTATGCCGCCAACAGCGGCGCCCTGCCGGCCCTGGTCGGGCCGGGCGATGCCGTCCTCTCGGACGCCCTCAACCACGCTTGCCTGATCGATGGTGCGCGGCTCGCGCGCGCTGCCATCACGGTCTATGCGCACAACGACATGGCGGCCCTGGAGCGCGCGCTCGCCGCGGCCAGCGGCGCGCGGCGGCGGCTCGTGGTGGCCGACGCCGTCTTCAGCATGGACGGCGACCTGGCGCCCTTGCCCGACATGCTGGCCCTCTGCGAGCGCCACGATGCCTGGCTCTACGTCGACGACGCGCACGGCTTGGGCGTGCTGGGTGCTGGCGGGCGCGGCAGCCTCTCTCACTGGGGCTTCAAGCCCGGTGCGATGTCGCCGCGGCTCATCTACATGGCCACGCTCGGCAAGGCTGCCGGCGTGGCGGGCGCCTTCGTGGCCGGCGCGCCGGCCGTGACCGACTGGCTCATGCACAAGGCGCGCAGCTACTTTTTCGCCACCGGTGCGCCGCCGATGGTCGCGCACGCACTGCGCACCAGCCTGCGCGTCATGGAGGCCGAAGAGTGGCGGCGCGAACGCCTCTCTGCCTTGCGCGAGCGCCTCGAGACGGTGCTCGCCGAGGGCGGGCGCTGGTCGGCGCCACCTTCTTCGCCGAGCGCCATCGTGCCGCTGCGGGTGGGCGCGAGCCCGGCAGCGCTCGCGCTCATGGCCGCGCTCGAGGCGCAAGGGCTCTGGGTGCCGGCGATCCGACCGCCCACCGTGGCCGAAGGGAGCGCCCGGCTGCGCATCTCGCTGTCGGCCTTGCACAGCCTGGACGACATCGACCGGCTCGGCGCCGCGCTCGCCCGGCACCCCCGGATCGACCGACTCGAAGCGAGCCCCGCGTCCCCTGCTTGAGGGGCTTTGCGGCATAGCCACGCGTGCGGGCTCGCCGCATGCTCTGTGTCATACGAGGCCGCACCGATCGACGTCTCATGCGGCCGCACAGGAGGCCCCATGATTGCCCTGGTCGAGCGCCCGCAAACCGCCGCCGAGGAAATGGCCAACGCACTCAGCCACGGCCTGGGACTCGTGCTGTCGATCGCCTCGCTGCCCGTCTTGCTGGCGTTCGCCGCGCGCCGCGGCAGCACCCTGAGCATCGTCGGCGTCGGCGTGTTCTCGGTCACGATGATCCTCGTGTACCTCGCCTCGGTGCTCTTTCACGCGCTGCCGCCCGGTCGAAGCAAGCGCTTTTGCAACCGGCTCGACCATGTGGCGATCTACCTCTTCATTGCCGGCAGCTACACGCCCTTCGTGCTTGGGCTGTTGCCCGAGGGCTGGCGCTGGGCGGTGCTGGGCCTCGTGTGGTCGCTGGCCCTGGTGGGGGCCGTGCTCAAGCTCACCCAGCGCCTCAATAACCTGCTGCTGTCGACCGCGCTCTACGTCGCCATGAGCTGGCTCGTGGTCGCCGCGGCCGCGCCCTGGGTGCAGAGCATCTCGGCCGACGGCCTGGCGTGGCTGCTCGCCGGCGGCCTGTCGTACAGCGTGGGCGTGGTCTTCTTCCTGCTCGACTCCAAGCTGCTGTTCGGTCACTTCGTGTGGCACCTGTTCGCGCTCGGCGGCAGCAGTTGCCACTTCTGCGCCGCACTCTGGCACTTGAATTGAACCACCCCCGTTGCGGCTTCGCCGCTCCCCCTCGAAGGGGGCGCCGCTGGCGGCCCGGCGGCGCCGGTCCGCGGTAGAGCGGGCGTTGGCGCGTCAAGCGGGCAGGGTGCTGCTTTCCTGGGTCATCGCCGCGGCGCGCAGGGAGTGGGGGTAAGCCAGCGTGATCTTCACGTCGAGCATCTGCCCGACCAGGCGCGCGGGGCCGGCGAAATTGACGATGCGGTTGCATTCGGTGCGGCCCATCAGTTCGCCCGCGTCCTTGCGCGAGGGGCCTTCCACGAGGATGCGCTGCGTGCTGCCCACCAGGCTCTGTGCAATGCGCCGCCCATTGGCTTCGATGGCGGCCTGCACCTGCTGCAGTCGGGCCAGCTTGGCTTCGCGCGGCGTGTCGTCGTGCAGGGCCGCAGCCGGCGTGCCGGGGCGGGCGCTGAAGACAAAGCTGAAGCTGTGGTCGAAGCCGACGTCCTCGATCAGCTTCATGAGGCGCGCGAAGTCGTCTTGCGTTTCGCCGGGAAAGCCGACGATGAAGTCGCTCGAGAGCCGGATGTCGGGCCGAACCGCGCGCAACTTGCGCACCGTCGACTTGAATTCGAGCGAGGTGTAGCCGCGCTTCATGGCCGCGAGGATGCGGTCGCTGCCGTGCTGCACCGGCAGGTGCACGTGGTTGACGAGCTGCGGGATGCTTGCGTAGGCGTCGATCAGCCGCTGCGAGAACTCGTTGGGGTGGCTCGTGGTGTAGCGAATGCGCGCGATGCCGGGAATCGCCGCCACATAGGCCAGCAGCAGCGCGAAGTCGGCGAGCTCGCCTTGCCCTTTGGCCTCTTTGTCCATGCGGCCGCGCCAGCCATTGACGTTCTGGCCGAGCAGCGTTACGTCCTTGACGCCCTGGTCGGCCAGGCCCGCCACCTCGACCAGCACGTCGTCGAGTGGCCTGGAGACCTCTTCGCCGCGGGTGTAGGGCACCACGCAGTAGGAGCAATACTTGGAGCAGCCTTCCATGATGGAGACGAAGGCGCTCGCGCCTTCGGTGCGCGCCGGCGGCAGATGGTCGAACTTCTCGATCTCCGGAAAGCGGATGTCCACCTGCGGCCGGTTTTCGGCGTCGCGCCGCGCCAGCATCTGCGGCAGGCGGTGCAGGGTCTGCGGCCCGAACACCAGGTCCACGTAGGGCGCGCGCGCAATGATCGCGGCGCCTTCCTGGCTGGCGACGCAGCCGCCGACGCCGATCAGGGTGCCCTTTTCCTTCAGGTGCTTGACCCGGCCGAGGTCGCTGAACACCTTGTCCTCGGCCTTCTCCCGCACCGAGCAGGTGTTGAAGAGCACCAGGTCGGCCTGCTCGACGTCGAGCGTGGTCTCGTAGCCCTCGGCGGCGTGCA
>JANONH010000327.1:0-3369 GCA_031420735.1 Methylibium sp. | reverse complement strand
TTCGATTCGCGCTTGTTCAAACCAAGCCGCTCGAACAGCAGGTCGGCAAGCTCCGCCTTGGTGAGCGTGGGTGTTTCGAGCGTCGGCAGCAGTGCACGGTCCATTCGAGATGCGTCCATTCAGCCGCGCAAGCGCAAGACCACGCGCTCTGCGATCAGCCGGTCGATGAGGGCGCCGACGGCTGCCTCGATACGCTCGTCGGTGAGGGTCGATTCGTCGTCGAACATCTCCAAGCGTACTGCCATGCTTCGCTCTGCGCTCGTCCGATCGGCCGCTGTCGAAGCGGGCCGGTAGACGTCGAACAGCGTGGCGCCGCGCACGATGCTGCCCTTGGCTGCCGCAAGCAGCGCCGATCTCAAAGCTTCGAAGGTGACGTGCTCGCCGATCACGAGGGCAACATCGCGTTGCACCGCCTGCCGTTTTGGCGTTGGCAGATACAAGGGCAGCGCCGCTTCGGTGAGCGAGTCGACATCGAGTTCGAACAGAATTGGGGCTTTGGGTAAATCGTAGCTCTGTCGCCACTTGGGGTGAAGCTCGCCCAGCCACCCCACCACACGGCCATCGATTTCGATGCGTGCGCTGCGACCGGGGTGAAAGGCGGGATGCTCCGCCGCTACAAAGCGTGCGATCAGCGGTTCGAGCAGCGCCTCGACATCGCCCTTGCAATCGAAGAAATCGACCGCACGCTCCGGCGTCGCCCATTGCAGGCCGTCGAGCGGACCATAGGCCAGGCCGGCGATACGACGAACCTCATCGATGCCGGCCACGCTGCGGTCGTTGTCGGTTGCGGCCGCATTTCGGCGAAACACGCGACCCATTTCGAACACGCGAACCCGCGCGGCTTTGCGCGCAATATTCACACGCAGGACGCCCAGCAGGCTGCCCATCAAACTGCTGCGCATCACCGCGAGCGGTGCAGCGATCGGATTGAGCAAGCGGATGGGGTCGGCATTGCCGCAGAGTTCGAGCTCCCAGCGCTCCTCGACGAAACTGAAGTTGATGGTCTCTTGGTAGTCCAGACCCACCAGCGTATCTTGCAGCCGGTTGATGGCCTGCTGGCGCTTAGGCGGCAAGCGAGGCTCGACCGTCGAGACGGGCGCCACATCGGGCAGGCGCGAGTAACCGAGAATGCGGATCACCTCTTCGATCAGGTCTTCTTCGCCTTGCAGGTCGAAACGCCAGCTCGGCGGAGTGACGGCGATCATGCCCTCCCCTTCGACGAATTCAAATCGCAAGCGGCGAAACGCTTCGGCGCACTGCGCTTGCGTCACCGGCATGCCAATGACGCGCGCGGCACGCGCGACGCGCAAACTCACGGGCAGGCGGCTGGGTAGCAGGCCCACGTGGTCGTCTATCGGCCCGGCTTGCCCGCCGCAGATTTGCAGAACCAGTTCGGTCAGGCGCTCGACATGCTCCACGGTGCGAGCGGGGTCGACGCCGCGCTCGAACCGATGACTCGCCTCGGTGGCCAGCCGAAAGCGTCGCGCTCGCCCGGCAATCGCCTCGGGTCGCCAGAACGCCGCTTCGATGTAGACGTTGCGGGTCGCCAGGTCCACCGCCGTGGCCTGCCCACCCATGATGCCGGCGAGCGATTCGAGCCCCTCGCCATCGGCGATCACGCCGACGTCCTGGTCCACTTCGACGCGGCTGCCATTGAGGAGCTCGAGCGATTCTCCCGGTCGCCCCCAACGCACTTCGAGGCCGCCACGGAGTTTGTCGAGATCGAATACGTGGGAAGCTTGGCCCGACTCGAACATGACGTAATTGGAGATGTCGATCAACGGCCCGATCGAGCGCTGACCGCAGCGTTCCAGGCGCCGGATCATCCATTCGGGCGTGAGCGCGCGCGCATTAACGCCGCGCACCACGCGACCGGAGAAGCGCCCACACAAGTCGGGTGCATCGATGCGCACCGGCAGGCGAGCGTCCTCGGTCACGGCGATGGGCGCAAGCCGCGGGCGCTTCAGCTCGGCTCCGGTCAACGCCGCCAGCTCACGCGCCACGCCGAACACGCTCAAGCAATGGGCCAGGTTGGGCGTGAGCTTGAGCGAGAACAACATGTCGTCCAGGCCCAGGTGAGCCCGCAGGTCGCCACCGATCGGCGCGTCGCTCGCCAGCACCAGCAAGCCGGAGTCGTCGCTAGAGAGTCTCAGCTCTCGGGCCGAGCACAGCATGCCTTGACTCTCGACACCGCGCAGCTTGCCCAGCTTGATGACAAAAGGCGGCGCGCCCTCCTCGGCGGCGGGCAGCGCCGCGCCGACCAGCGCGCACGGCACCTTGATGCCGGGCTCAACGTTTGGCGCGCCGCACACGACAGTGAGCGGCGCACCGCTGCCCACGTCGACCCGGCAGACCTTGAGTCGATCGGCGTTGGGATGCTGCTCGACCGACAACACCAGCGCTGCGACCACACCGGTGAACGGCGGGGCGACGGGGCGGCGCGCCTCCACTTCGAGGCCCGCCATGGTCAAGGTCTCGGCCAGTTCGGCGCTCGAGAGCGGCGGGTCGCAAAACTCGCGCAGCCAGGATTCTGGAAATTGCATGCTCGCCTTACTTGAACTGCGCCAGAAAGCGCAGGTCGCCTTCAAAGAACAGCCGCAGATCGCCAACGCCATGGCGCAGCATGGCCAGCCGATCGATCCCGGAGCCGAAGGCAAAGCCGATGTAGCGCTCGGCGTCGAGCCCCATGTTGCCGATGACCTTGGGGTGTACCTGGCCGCAGCCGGACACTTCGAGCCACCGACCTGCCAGCGGCCCGCTGCCGAACATCATGTCGATCTCGGCACTGGGTTCGGTGAAGGGAAAGTAGCTCGGCCGAAAACGTATTTGCAGATCGTCCGTCTCAAAGAAGGCCTTGACGAAGCGGAGATAGGTGGCCTTTAAATCCTTGAAGCTGACGTTCTCGCCGATCCACAGACCTTCGACCTGATGAAACATCGGCGAGTGCGTCGCGTCGCTGTCCACGCGGTAGGTCCGTCCGGGTGCGATCACCCGAATCTCGGGCATGGGTTCGGTTTCGGCGTGTCGGCGCGCGTGGGCCCGCGCATAGCGGATCTGCATCGGTGACGTGTGCGGGCGAAGGTTGAGCGGTCGCCCCTGGGCGTCGTTGACGTCGACGTAGAACGTGTCCTGCATGGAACGCGCAGGGTGGTTCTCGGGATTGTTGAGTGCGGTGAAGCTGTACCAGTCGGTCTCGATCTCCGGACCGTCGGCAATGTCGAATCCCATTGAAGCGAAAATCGCTTCAATGCGTCGCGCGGCCAGCGTGATGGGATGCAAGCCCCCGCGTCCGCGGCGCCGGCCCGGCAAGCTCACGTCGAGCGACTCAGAGCGCAGCTGATCGGCCAGTTGCTCCTCTGCAAGCGCTTG
>JANONH010000326.1:0-1632 GCA_031420735.1 Methylibium sp. | reverse complement strand
GTGCGCCTCAGGTTCGCACTGGGGTCGCCTCGGACCTCGACGGTGCCGCTTTGAGCCGCGCAGTCGCGCAAATCGACGCCACTCGGCTCAACTCAAGCAAGTCCGTGCGCTCGGCAGATTTCTGCCGCCCAGGCTCCTAGTACGGATTGGCGTACGAACGGATAACAACGGCAGTCTGCGAACAGCCCTGTTGCCGAAACTCAAGCTCCGCTTGCTGCGTCGATATCACGCTTGGCCCGAGGGCGGCGCGGCGCCCGCGCTCATGCCGGGGTACCAGAAATCGCTCGGTCGCCGCACCGCCCTCGGGCCTGTTGAGCCGGTGTTTTTTCCCGACGGTAGAAGAGACAACCGCCACCGGCAAGGCGGCCCCTCCGTCGCCTTGCAAGCGCGGAACCAAATAAAGTCAACGTGCCGACGCCGGCAAACGGCCGCAATGAGACGTTCGCTGTCGACGCGCTTGGCAATATTGTTGGCTTCGCCCACTGGCGGAACTGCAAATCGGAAGTCTCTGAGCAAAGAGAGCGGCAAATTGTTTGCCATCCCCTTCGGTCTTAGCGTGTTAACCCATTCAGTGAATCAACCACGACGCCAGCAGCGGCAGCAGCAGCGCGCCGAGCACGCCGTGCAGCCCCATGGCGAGGCTGGCGTAAGCGCCGGCGCGCGGATGCACCGACCACGCGCGGGCGGTGCCGATGCCGTGTGCGGCCAGGCCGAGTGCAAAGCCGCGCGCGGCCCAGTCGCGCACGCCCATGGCGTTGAGCAGCGGCGTCACGACCATGGCGCCGACGATGCCAGTGGTGACCGCGAACACGGCAGCCAGGGTGGCCGAGCCGCCCACTTTTTCGGCGATGCCCATGGCGATCGGGGCGGTCACGGACTTCGGTAACAGCGAAGCGAGCAGCGTGCCCGAAGCGCCCAGGCTCCAGCCCACCCCGATGGCCACCGCCACCGAGATGCTGGCGCCAAGCAACAGCGCCAGCAGCAGGGTGGGCGCGCGGGCGCGCAACTCGGGCCACAGGCGCGCCAGTGGCACGGCCAACGCGACCGTGGCGGTGCCGAGCAAGAAGTGCACGAACTGCGCACCCTCGAAATAGCGCCGATACGGCGTGCCGCTTGCGGTCAACACCAAGATGATGGCGAGCACCGTCCAGAGCACCGGGTTGGCCAGCGGATGGCGCCCCGACTTCTGCGACACGCGGTCGGCCACCACATAGGTCGCAAGAGTGAGCGTCAGGCCGAACAGCGGCGTGGCGGCCAGGTAGACCCACACCTCGGCCAGCGGCTCGAGGGCGCCAAGCAAGCCGACCGGCAAGCCGCGCGCGGTGGCGCCTTCGTTCATGCGCGCTCGCTCGGCTCGGCTGCCGGGCCCAGGCGATCGCGCAGGAACCAGGCGGTCGCCGCGATCGAAGCCACCGTGCTGGCCACGATGGCCGCCACCCAGGCCAGGCCTTCGCGAGCGAGCGGCTCCCAGAACAGCATCACGCCCACGGCGGCCGGCACGAAGAAGATCGACAGGTGCGCCAACAGCCCGTCGGCCGCCTGGTCCAGCGATGCCCAGGCCGGGCGGCCCAGGCGCTGGCGCAGCACCAGCACCACCAGCAGGGCGACGAGGCCGATCACCGGCCCCGGCAC
>JANONH010000325.1:0-2110 GCA_031420735.1 Methylibium sp. | reverse complement strand
GCGGCAGCGTGGCATTGACCCAGATCGTGCCCTCGTCCAGCTCGGGCAGGCCTTGTGCCGCGACGCCGAGCAGTTCAAGTCGTGGTCCCAGAACATGGGCCACGACGGCGTGCTGACCACGTTCTACAGCTACGGCACCGTGGCGCCACGCAGGCAGGGCGAGATCATCAAGGAATTGGCGACGCCGCCGAAGCCTGCCGCCAGCGGCGCTGATGACGTGGCGCAGGCCGTCGTGCGGGCCATGCGAGACGCCGGGATGGTGCCCGGTTGACGCCGGCCGGAGCCTGACCCGCGACCAGGAAATCAGCGCCACGCGGCAACCGGATTCGGGGTCGGCAATGCTAGATTCCCCGGCATTCAACAAATACCCCGGGAGGCAACCGATGACCGATGGCCGGACGCAAAGGCTTGCGGCACTGCTGCTGGCCCAGTTGCCTGAGGACGGCTCAAGCATCGGCAACGGCGCCCTGCTCGCCAAGTTCGCCGAGCAGGCTACAGCCGCCGGGCTGCATTGCACCGAAAGCGACTTTCAGCAAGCGCGCGAGCGGCTGGTGGCCGCCGGCCAGGCCAGAAAGGGCAAAGGCCGCGGCGGCTCCACCGCGCGGGTGACATCGGCCGGCGAGGGGGGCACGAAGCCAACCACCACGGGCGACAAGCGCCCTGACTTCACGTTGCAGGGCCAGGTGGCGCCGGCCGAGTTGCCCTTCACCGCCCCACCGCTGGCTCGCAAGCCCGCCGCGAAGCCTACCGCCGCTGCGGCGCCGGGCGACCCACAGGTACTGAGCTACCGTCACCCCGACCGGCGAGTGAACAACCCCGAAGTCGGGCTGGTCAGTGAAGCCAGCGACCCCGAGCGGCCGAAGACTGTGTGGGCCTACGACCCGCACCTAGACCCGGTACTGAACTTCGACAGCGCCCGCGCCAAGGCCGAGAAGTTGATCGAGGCTGCGCTGGCCGGGGACGACCCGGCCGCGATGCGCGCGGCGCTGGAAGAACTGCGGCGCTTGGGCAGCCCCTACCTGCAATGGACCGGCAAGGCCGAGCGCACCAGCTTCGAGGTCGATACCGTCAGCCTGCATGTGCACGAGCGCATCGACCCGATGAGCATCCTGTCAGCAGTGAGCCGGGCGCGCGATGCCAAGGCCGGCAAGGACGGCAAGAAGCGCGCGGGCGGCATCCAGCCCGGGCTGTTCGAGGCGCCCTTTGAGAGCATGCCGCTGCGCGACGCGGTGGACTTTTACCGCCACGAAAAGGGCTGGAGCAACCGCCTGGTCGCGGGCGACAGCCTGCTGGTCATGAACAGCCTGCTGCAAAAGGAGAGCATGGCCGGGCAGGTGCAGATGATCTACATCGACCCGCCCTACGGCATCAAGTACGGCAGCAACTTTCAGCCGTTCGTGAACAAGCGCGATGTGAAGGACCGCGCCGATGCCGACCTGACCCAAGAGCCCGAGATGATCAAGGCGTTTCGGGACACCTGGGAACTCGGCATCCACTCGTACCTGACCTACCTGCGGGATCGGCTGCTGCTGGCGCGCGACCTGTTAACTGACTCAGGAAGCGTATTCGTACAGATTTCCGACGAGAACCTGCACCACATTCGCGAGGTCATGGACGAAGTCTTCGGTCAGTCCAACTTTGTAGCCATCATCACTGTAGCGAAGACGAGCAGCGCGACAAGCGAACTCCTTGCTGGTGTTTCCGACTATGTCGTTTGGTACGCGCGAGACCTGGGCCGCGTGAAGTACCGGGAGCTTTTCCAGACCAAGGAGGTTGGTGGCGCCGGGGCTGGTCAGTACACGTCCATCCAGCACGCGAATGGCCGACGCGAAAGGGTCTCGGATAGCGCGGCGGCGATGGAGGACGGCGGAGACGGCATGCGCGTGTTTCGGTTGGACAACATGACCAGTCAACGGCCACCTGGGGACTTTCCAGTTGACATCGTGGGACGTTCGCTGCGCCCCGCGAATGGCTACTGGAAGACCGGAGAGTCCGGCATGCGAGTGCTTGCAAAGGCCGGGCGGCTTGCCCTTGTAGGCAACACGCTTTGCTATGTGCGGTTCATCGAAGACTTCCCCGTCTACCCCTACTCGAACCTGTGGACGGATAC
>JANONH010000324.1:0-2008 GCA_031420735.1 Methylibium sp. | reverse complement strand
CAATTGCAGCAGCCGCCAGGTGAACCAGAGCTTGAGGCGGCCGTCGTGCGGCTCGGCCAGCAGCGCCTGCAGCCTCTCGCCGAGGGCGGCGGGTTCACGTGCGGCCAGCGCGGCGAGCGCCTCGTGTTCGCCCAGCAAGCGCTCGCGCAGCGCGTAATCGACCGGGCGCCGGTTGTCGGGGTCGACCAGGCTCAGGTCCATGAGCTCGTTGCCCTGGTAGAGGTCGGGCACGCCGGGCGAGGTGAACTTGAGCAGCACCGACTGCAGGCTGTTGAACGCACCGAAGCGGGCCAAACGTTCAGCCTCTTGCTGCATGTCGCTCAGGAAGGGGTTGGGCCGAACGTGCGCGAGCAGGCCGTGCACGAAATCCCCGAGCGCACGTTCGTAGTCTTCGTGCGGCTTGCTCCAGCTGGTTTCGAGCTTGGCCTCGCGTGCCGCCTTGCCCATGTAGGCGTCGATGCGCTCGCGAAAGGGCGCAAGCGTGGCGTCGTCGAGGCCGCCTGCAGGCAGGGTGCCGAGCAGCGTCTGGTAGAGCAGGTACTCGTCGCGCGCCGAAGGAGCGGGGCGGCCGTCCACTTCGCTCTTGTAGGCTTGCGCGAGCCGGCGCCAACGCTGCAGCGCGGCCCGCCATGCCGCCGGCACTTCGGAGAGCACCGCGATCCGGCTGCGCACGTCTTCGGAGCGCTTGTTGTCATGGGTCGAGGTCGCCAGGATGGTGTGCGGCCGGTGCGCTGCGCGGTCGGCGCTGGCGCCGTGGAAGGCGCGCATTGTCACGCCGAAGGTGGCCGGCTCGCCGCCCACTTCGTTGAGGCAGACCAGGCGGCTGTAGCGGTAGAAGGCGGTGTCTTCCACGCCCTTGGCCGCAACCGGCGAGCAAAACTGCTGGAAGCGCCGCGCGAAGCGGCGCACGCGCGCCGCCGCTTCGTCGCTGGCGCCGCGCGGCGCCGTGCCGAGCAGCGCCTCGCGCACGAAGTCGAACACCGAGGCGTCGGCGCTCTGGCTGCGCTTTCTGGCGTGCGCCACCGCCCAGTCGATGTAGCGCAGGTCCTGCGTCGAGGCCGGGCCTTCGGCGATGTAAGTGCGGTAGACCGGCATGCAGGCCGCCACCTCCGAGATCGCCTCGCGCAGCGCGTTGTAGCTGTGGTCGCGGCTGTCGCGGCAGAGGCGCGCGATGCGCGCGAGTTCGGTCGCCAGCACGGTGAGTTCGGAGGCGAGCGCGCTCTTCATGATGTCGCGCTTGCTTTCGTAGGCCAGCTCGTCGAAGCTGCGTTGTTCGCCCGAGAAGGCGCGCCAGATGCGGTCGATGTGCGCCTGCGACGCGGTGCACACTTGCACGCCGCCGGCCAGCATCGCGAAGCGGTAGCCGGTGGTGCCGTGCACCGGCCAGGAAAGCGGCACGTCTTCGTGCGAGGCGGCGATTTTTTCGACCACCACGTAGAGCGGCCTGGCCGGCGCGTCCTCGGGGCCGCGCGGCGCGAGCACCCGGCCGCGGCGCCGCGCAAAGCCTTCTTGCAGCCGCGCGAAATACGCCACCGGGTCGTAGAGCCCGTCGGGGTGGTCGATGCGCATGCCGTCGATCTTGCCGCTGGCCGCGAGTTCGAGCGCGAACGACTGCGTGGCCTCGAACACCGCGGGCTCTTCGACGCGCAAGGCGGCCAGGTCGTTGATGTCGAAGAAGCGGCGGTAATTGATTTCGTCGGTGGCCAGGCGCCAGTAGGCGAGGCGATGCGCCTGCCGCTCGAGCAGGGCGTCGAGCGCGTCGCGCGCGTCTTCGTGGTTGAGTGCTGCCACCGCGTGCTCGATCGCACTCAGCAGCTCGGCGTGCTCGCGGCACAGCGCGGCGAGGCGGCGCTTGTACAGAGCGCCATCGCGCGCGCGTTCGGCAACGCTGGCAGCGTCGTCGCGCTCGCGCGGTGGCAGCTTGGCCAGGCTCGCCGCCAGGCTCTGCGCTTCGCCTTGCAGCGGCGTGTCGGCGGCCAGGGTGCTGGCGGCGCTTGCGAGCAGCGGC
>JANONH010000323.1:0-3500 GCA_031420735.1 Methylibium sp. | reverse complement strand
GCTGACTCGCCGCACCCAAAGCGCCAGGCAGTTCTACAGCCGCGCGATGCAGTCAGGGCGGCCCCACGGCCGGGCCGGCCCGCGCTTCAGCCGCGGCGCCGGAACGGCCTGGCCACGGTTAGCTGTTGGCGCTTGTTGTCGTCTGTACTGCGCTTTCAGGCGTAAGGCTGAAACCGGTTGTTGTCTCGGCTGAGCAGTTGCATCAGCTTGAGATGTCTTTGGCTTCCAGCAGCGGGATGGCTGTGGACGACACGTCAACAAAACATGTTTTCATTTCTTCGAAGTGGCGACATGTTGTTCGCGGCTTCGTGATCGTCTGCCCAATGAGCGGCCTTCATGTCGCCAGAAATTACTGTCTAGAACATAAATCACGCTCCCATCGGGACGGCCCGCCGGCTCTGCGCGGGCCCGGCCTCAAACCGCGCCCTCCGCGCGAAGCCGGGCGACGTCGTTGGCGCCGTAGCCCAGCTCGGCCAAGATGGCACCGGTGTGTTCGCCGAGGCCTGGCACCTGGCCCATTGGCGGTGCGGCGGTGCCCGAGAGGTGGTGCGGCGGCAGCAGCGCCGGCAAGGGCCCGCCCGGCGTGCCGACCTCGGCCCAGCGGCCGCGTGCGGCGAGCTGCGGGTGACTCCAGAGGTCGGCCATCTCGTTGAGCCGGGCGTTGGCGATGCCCGCGGCGTCCAGGCGCGCGAGCAGCTCCGGGGCCGAAAGCGTGGCGCACACCGCCTCGATGATGGCGCCGAGCGTCGCTTGCTCGGCGACCCGCTTCTCGTTGCCCCGGTAGGCGTCGGCGAGCGCGGGCAGCCTCAACACGTCGCGGCAGAATACCGACCATTCGCGGTCGTGCTGCACGGCGAGCACCACTTGCTTGCCGTCGCCGCAGACGAAGGGGCCGTAGGGGTAGATGGCCGCATGCGAGGCGCCCGCCCGCGGTGGCGGCGGCTGACCGTCGAGCGTGTAGTAAAGCGGGAAGCCCATCCATTCGGCCATGGCTTCGAGCATGGAGATTTCGAGCCGCTGGCCGCGACCGGTGCGCCCGCGCTCCAGCAGTGCGGCGAGCACGCCGCTGTACGCATGCATGCCCGCAGCGATGTCGGCGATGGCGAGGCCCGCCTTGGACGGCTGCGCGGGCGTGCCGGTGACCGAGACGAAACCCGACTCGCTCTGAATCAGCAGGTCGTAGGCCTTCTTGTCGGTCCAGGGGCCGCCCTCGCCGTAGCCCGAGATGTCGCACACGACGATGCGGGGGTTGGCCGCCTCGAGGCTGGCGTGCGAGAAGCCCATGCGCGCCGCAGCACCGGGCGCGAGGTTTTGCACCAGCACGTCGCAGCGCGCCACCAGCGTTTGCAACACGGCGCGCGCGCCGGCGTGCTTGAGCTCGAGCGTGAGGCTTTCCTTGCCGCGGTTGCACCAGACGAAGTGCGAGGCCAGGCCGCGCGCACGCGCGTCGTAGCTGCGCGCGAAGTCGCCCTGGCCGGGGCGCTCGATCTTGATGACGCGCGCGCCCAGGTCGGCGAGCTGGCGGGTGCACAGTGGCGCGGCGATCGCGTGTTCGAGTGCGACGACAAGCAGGCCTTCCAAGGGACGCATGAGCTGTTTCTTCAGGCCGTCAGAAAGACCGCAACAGGCCGAGCACATGCAGCGCGGCACGCAATTCGGGGCGTCGCTCGCGGGCGCCAGACATGGCGGTCGGCAATGGGAGCGGGGCGGTGAACGACTTTACCAAACAGTCGTCAGGCATAAACGTCTCACGGAGCCGCACGAATCTCGCCAAACGGCCACCCGACCCCGCGCGGGCCCGGTGCCAGCAGGCGCAGCGTTTAACATCTAACACTCGTTAGTTTTCTGGCAGTCAACGCCTGCTCGACGGGCTGCTGCGCCGGCAGGGCGCGAGCCGCCGACCACGCACTCGACCGCCATCCTTTTTACAGCCGCCCCAGATGGTCCGCCCCGCACTGCAACTCCATCCTGCCCGCGTTGCCGCCGAGCCGCGGCCCGCGGCCACGCTGCTGTGGTTGCGCGACACCGACGGCGGCCCCGAAGTGCTGCTCACGCGGCGTTCGGCCAGCGCGAGCTTTCTGCCCGGTATGTTCGTCTTTCCCGGCGGGCGCATCGACCCCGACGATGCACTCGCGCACGACCTCGCCGGCCCCGAACCGGGCCACGCGCCAGCGCTGCTCACTGCCACCCTGGCGGCGCTGCGCGAAAGCTTCGAGGAACTCGGCGTGCTGTTCGCCGCCTCGTGCGACGGCCAGCCGCTCGACGCAGGCGGCCACGCGCGCCTGGACCGCGGCCGGCCGCTGTATCCGCAGTTGCGCGAACACGGCCTCGGCCTGCGCGCCCCGGAAGTGCGGCCACTGGCGCGCTGGACAACCGATCGCAACGTCGCGCCGCGGCGCTTCGACACGATGTTCCTGCTCGCCCGCATGCCCGAGCACCAGAGTGCCGTGCCCGACGACGCCGAGCAGTTCGAGCCGGTCTGGCTGCGCGCACGAGAGGCGATCGAGCGGCACGCCGGCGGCAGCCTGCCGATGATCTTTCCGACCCTGCGCACCTTGCGCTGGCTTGCCGCGTTCGACGACGTGCAGTCGGCCCTGGACGCCTGCACCGGCGGCGAGCCGCTCTGGCAGTCGTGCCCCCGCAGCGGCCTCGCCCAAGGGCAGACGCAGCACTTCATGGAGCACGAGCCGCCCTACGGCGAGCTCGAACTCGTTTGCCCCGACGGCCAGGCCGAACACAGCCTCGACTGGCAGCAGGAGCGGCCGGTGGCGCTGCTGCGCAACCTCTGGCGTCTGACCGCACCCAACGGCGGCCTGATGACCGGGCCTGGCACCAATGGCTACCTCATCGGCAGCCACGCGAGCGGCTTCGTGGTGGTCGACCCCGGCCCCGACGACGCCGGGCACGTCGCCCGCCTGGCGGCGGCCACGCAAGGTCGCGTGCAGGCCATCGTCTGCACCCATTCGCACACCGACCACGCGCCGGCCGCGCGCCCGCTCGCCCAGGCCTGCGAGGCGCTCACCGGGCGGCGCCCACCGGTCCTCGGGCTGCCTTCGGCGCCCACCGCACGGGCGCAGTCCGAGTTCGTGCCCGACCGCGCCCTCGCCGACGGCGAACGCATCCGCCTCGAAATCCCCGAGCACCCGGTGACGCTGCGCGTCGTGCACACCCCCGGCCATGCCGCCAACCACCTCTGCCTCATCGCCGAAGAGGATGGCCTGCTGTTCTCGGGCGACCACATCCTCAACGGCAGCACCACCATCGTCGACCCTCCCGACGGCAACATGAGCCACTACCTCGACTCGCTCGACGTCCTGGCCGCAGCCTGCGAGCGCGAAGACATCCGCTTCATCCTGCCGGCCCACGGGCACGTCATCGGCTCGGCCGCCGAGGCCATCGCCAAGCTCAAGGCCCACCGGCTCGCGCGCGAAGCCAAGGTGATCGTCGCGATGCGCGCGCTGCCCCAAGGCGAAGCCGAAGACTGGGTGCGCCTGGCCTAC
>JANONH010000322.1:0-2090 GCA_031420735.1 Methylibium sp. | reverse complement strand
TCGCCGACCATGCAGCGATGGCGCGAGCCTTCGGTCTGCATGCCGAGCGCGTCGAGCGGGCCGAGGACCTGCCCGGTGCCATCGAGCGCGCGCTGGCGAATCGGCCCGCCCTGCTGGACGTACTGGTCACGCCGGAAGCGGTGTCCTCCGATGCGAAATCCGGCCTCGCGTGGGTGCCCGACCTGCTGCCGCTGGCGGCGTGGGACGAGGCCGAGCGCGCCTGTCGGCAAGGGTGACGAACGCCGGGTTCTCGCCTGGATCAATCTCTGCGGTCGCCAGCGCAGGTTCGAGCCGGCTTGGCGCTAGCGCGGCACAGTCTGCGCGAACGATGCGCGCTGCCCTAGCGACGCCGACAGGGTGTCGAGCGCAGGCATGTCGGGCATCCACGGCTGGCCGTCGAAGCGAAAGCGCAGGTAGTCCCGTGCCACGACGGCGCAAATCGCGTCGAGTGTCGGTGCGCAAGCATCTTGGCCGTCGTTGTTGCCGTTCCTGTCGCCCGTCAGTTGGCCTCGCGCCGCCGCTGCCTCCAGCCGCGCCAGGCCCTCAACCATCGTGCGCCGACGCCGCAGACCCACCGGCGTGTCGTCGAAGGGCACCGGCGCAGTCACCTTGCGGATGATGATGGTGTGAACCGCAGCGTCGATCACCCCGAGCGCGATGCCGGCACGCGACAGCACGCCGGCCACGCCGCTCATGTTGCTGCCGAGCAGGCTCGGCCAGTCCGGCGCCGGGCGCACCTGCTCGAGCCATTGCACGATGAGCAGGCTCTCGGTCAGCGGCACGCCGTCGTCGGTGATCAGCGTGGGCACGCGCGTGGCCGCGTTGGCTTCGCGCAGGCGCGGGTCGTCGGCCCAGGGGTCGACGATCGTCGGCTCGACGTTCAGCCCCTTCTCGATCATCGAGGCGCGGGCGATGCGAACATAAGGCGAGGTGGTGTTGGCGAGCAGCTGCATGGCGTGGCGCTTGCGGAGGCGGTGGGTTCAGACCTGCGGGCTCGGGCTCAGGCGGCGATCGCGCCGAGCTGCTTCAGCATGCCCAGGTTGTCGAGCAGCGCCCAGTGCTCGATGAGCACGCCGTCGCGGATCTGGAACAGGTCGAGCACGCCGATATCGATCTTGCGGCCGGTGGCCGCCATGTCGCCGAACGGCCCGGTGTGCGTGCCCTGCACGCGCAGCCGCACCAGCACCTTCTCGCCCTCGGCGACAAAGTCTTGCAGCGGCAACTTCATGTCGGGAAAGGCCGGTAGCAGCGCATCGTGCAACTGCTTCACGCCCGCCGGGCCGCGCACCTCGAAGGGCAAGCCGGGGTCGTGGCGCACGAAGGTGGGGGCGATGTGGCGTTCCATCCAGGCCGTGTCGCCGGCCAGGAAGGCCTTGAAGTAATCGCGGCAAAGCTGCTTGTTCGATTCGAGGCTCATGTGTTTTCCTTGGCGCGCATCAGGACGCCACGACGTCGAAGCCGAGGCGCGGGAAGTGGATGTGCAGGTCGCCAGCCTGCGGGTCGCGGCGGTGAATCACGACCTCGCTGTCGCTGGCCGCGACCAGCGTGCCAGAAACCGGCACACGGGCGTTGTCGTCCGGCGGCACGGTGACCGGGCAACCGGCGCGCAGGCCGCCGGGGTCGCCGTCGGGCTGCAGGTGCGTGACCGCTGCGGGCTTTGCATCGCGCGCCGCGGCGAAGGCCTGCTCGGAACTCATGGCCGTCGGCGTGCCGTGACCGAGTGCGCCGATGCGCTCGTACCAGGCCGGCAGCGGCCCGTCGATGCCGAGCATCGTGTCGACCTCGGGCGGGCAGTTCTTGCGCAGCAACCACACCGTCTGGTAGCAGGTGAGGTCGAGCGCGCTCGGTGCCTCGCCGAAGACGAAGCGGCGCCCGTCGGCCAGCGCCGTCTTGAGCCAAGCGACGTGCGCGACGACGCGCTGGCGCTGCAGCGGCAGCTCGGGCGCCATCGCCTCGCGGCTGATGTCGATGCCGAGGTAGCTTTCTTTGCGGTCCTTGAGGAAGTCGGCCGGGATGTGCTCGCCGATGAAGTGGGTCAGCACGCCGATCGTCGGAATCCAGATCGCTCTCTCCCACGCGAACGACAGGCC
>JANONH010000321.1:0-3687 GCA_031420735.1 Methylibium sp. | reverse complement strand
GTTGCAGGCGGTCGCGCTGCGGGTTGAGGCCGAAATGCGCAGCCGCCACCGAGTTGCACCAGTCCATCTGGTCGTTGGCGTCGAGCAGCAGCACGCCGTTGGGCGAGGCCTCGATCGCTTCGAGAAACTGTGCCAGGCGGGCCTGTTCCCGCAGCGCCGCTCGCTCGCCCGCGCGGATGCTGCGCTCGACCCGGTAGCCGATCTCGCCCCAGAAGCCGGCGTCGCGCGGCGCGTCGGTTTCCTGCGCCCCGCGCAGCCAGTCGATGAGACGGATGCCACGCAGGGTGTCGAAGGCGGCGAGCGCACCGAGCGCGAGCGCACCGCACAAGACGACACTGAGAAACGGCGCACGCACGGCAACGCCGAGCAGATAGCCCACGACCGCGCCGGCCACCAGCACCAGCAGGCCGGCGAACAGGCGCGAAAATAACCAGGTCAATGCGGGCTCCGTTGCGCCGAAGATCGGTCAAGTGGGCGCAGAGGCCACCTGCTGCGTGAGCCGGTAGCCCGCGCCACGAACGGTCTCGATCATGGCGGCACAGGCGACCGGCGCGAGCGTCTCGCGCAAACGCTTGACGTGCACGTCGACCGTGCGCTCTTCAATGAAGACGTGGTCGCCCCACACGCGGTCGAGCAACTGGGGACGCGAATGCACGCGCTCGGGATGGCTCATGAGGAAATGCAGCAGCCGGAACTCGGTCGGGCCGATCTTCACGTCCTGCTCGCCGCGCGACACCCGGCGCGTGGCGGGATCGAGCCGCAGCGTCCCGACCTGCACGGCGCTGCCCAGCGCCTCAGGGGCCTTGCGCCGCAGCACTGCACGGATGCGCGCCATCAGCTCGCGGGTCGAGAAAGGCTTGATGAGGTAGTCGTCGGCGCCGGCGTCGAGCCCGGCGATCTTGTCGTCTTCGCCGACGCGCGCGGTCAGCATGATGATCGGCATCTCGCGCGTGCGCATTGCGCCGCGCCAGCGCTTGGCCAGCGCCAGGCCCGACTGCCCGGGCAGCATCCAGTCCAGGATGACGAGGTCGGGCAGCACGGCGTCGACCTCGAGCAGGGCCTGGTCGGCGGTGGCGGCGATGCGGACCTCGTAGCCGGCGTGACGCAAGTTGAGCGAGATCAACTCGGCGATCGCCGCCTCGTCTTCGACCACGACCACGCGGCTCACCGGCCAGCTCCGTTGGACGCGGTCACGGGGGTGTTGCGGGGGTAGGTGTTCATCGCTATTTCCATCCGCCGTTCAGCGCACCATCGACTCGACGGTCTCGATGGGGTGATGCCGAACGTCGGTGCCCTTGACCACGTAGATGATCTGCTCGGCCAGGTTCTTGGCGTGGTCGCCCACGCGCTCGATCGCCTTGGCGACGAACACCAGGTCGATGCTCGCCGAGATGGTGCGCGGGTCTTCCATCATGAAGGTGATGAGCGTTCGCATCAGGCCCTCGAACTCCTGGTCGATCTGGTCGTCTTGCTTGAGCACCTCGATCGCCTTTTCGACGTCGAGCCGCGCGAACGCGTCCAGGGCCTTGCGCAGCAAGGCAGTGGCGAGCGTGGCCTCGTAGGCGACGTCAGCCACCGGCAAGCGCAGACGACTCGACACCCCGGTGTCGACCAGCCGCTGCACTGTGCGTGCGATGCGTGCGGCTTCGTCGCCGACGCGCTCGAGGTTGCCGATGGTCTTGCTCACCGCGATGAGCAGGCGCAGATCGCGCGCGGTCGGCTGGCGGCGCGCGATGATGCTCGAGAGATCGCGGTCGATGTCGAGCTCCATCTGGTTGACGCGCGCCTCCTGGGTCAGCACCTGCGCTGCGGTTTCGCTGCTGAAATTCGCCAGCGCGTACATCGCCTGGGCGACCTGCGACTCGACCATGCCGCCCATCTCGAGAACGCGCGTGGAGATGCCGCTCAGTTCGGCATCGAATTGGGTCGAGAGGTGCCTGTCGGTCATGGTCTTGCTCCTTGGGTCGTTTGGTTTAACCGAAACGCCCGGTGATGTAGTCCTCGGTGTCCCTCTTGCGCGGCTTCATGAACAAATCGGAGGTCGGACCGAATTCGATCAGGTCGCCAAGGTACATGTAGGCGGTGAAGTCGGAACAGCGTGCCGCTTGCTGCATGTTGTGCGTGACGATCACGACCGTGTAGTCGTTCTTGAGTTCGTGGATCAACTCTTCGATTTTGCCGGTGGAGATGGGGTCGAGCGCCGAGCAGGGCTCGTCGAGCAACAGCACCTCGGGCTTGATGGCGATGCCGCGCGCAATGCACAAACGCTGCTGCTGGCCGCCCGAGAGGCCCGAGCCGCTCTGGTTGAGCTTGTCCTTCACCTCGTTCCAGAGTGCGGCCTTCTTGAGCGCCCACTCGATGCGCTCGTCCATCTCGACCCTCGGCAGGCTCTCGAACAGCTTCACGCCGAAGGCGATGTTGTCGTAGATGGACATCGGGAAGGGCGTGGGCTTTTGGAAGACCATGCCGATCTTGGCGCGAATGAGCGAGACGTCTTCGCGGCTGGCGAGGATGTCCTCGCCGTCCAGCAGGATCTGGCCCTCGGCGCGCTGCTCCGGATACAGCTCGAACATGCGGTTAAAGCAGCGCAGCAGGGTGCTCTTGCCGCAGCCCGAGGGCCCGATGAAGGCGGTGACTTTGTTGCGCGGAATCTCGAGGCTAATGCTCTTGAGCGCCTGGAACTGCCCATAGTAGAAGTTCAAGTCGCGCACCGACAGCTTGGGCGGCTCGGTGGGCGGCGGTTCGAGTTTTGCATCCATCGCTGGCGTTCTCGTCGGTTCAGTATTTGTTGCGGAAAAGCGCGCGCGCCAGGATGTTGAGCAGCAGCACGCCCAGCGTGATCAGCAACACGCCCGCCCACGCCAGCTTCTGCCAGTTCTCGTAGGGGCTCAGCGCAAACTTGAAGATCGTGACCGGCAGGCTCGCCATCGGCTGGCTGAGGTCGCTGGTCCAGAACTGGTTGGACAGGGCCGTAAATAGCAGGGGCGCCGTTTCGCCCGCGATCCTCGCCAGAGCCAGCAAGACGCCCGTCAGCACGCCGGCGCGCGCGGCCTTGAGCGTGACGGTCATGATGACGCGCCACTTTGGGGTGCCCAGGGCATAGGCCGCCTCGCGCAGCGAATTGGGGATCAGCGAGAGCATGTTCTCCGTCGTGCGGATCACCACCGGCACGACGATGAGCGCAAGCGCCAACACCCCCGCCCAGCCCGAGAAGCTTCTCATGCGCTCCACCACCACCGAGTAGATGAAGAGGCCGATCACGATCGACGGCGCCGACAGCAAGATGTCGTTGATGAAGCGGGTGAGGTTGCCGAGCCAGCCTTTTTGGCCATACTCGGCCAGGTAAATGCCGGCCAAGATGCCCACCGGCGTGCCGATGGCGGTGGCCAGCGACACCATGAGCACCGAGCCGAAGATCGCATTGGCCAGGCCGCCGGTTTCGGCCAGCGGCGCGGGCGTCATTTCGGTGAAGGTGGCCAGCACCATGCCGGCGACGCCCAGGCGCACGGTCTCCACCAGAATCCAGATCAGCCAGAAGACGCCAAAGGCCATGGCGGCGAGCGACAGCACCAGCGCCACGACGTTGAGGCGCTTGCGCCTGGCATGCAGGCTCATGCGCTTGGCGCGCTTGGCACGCTGGTCGAGCGAGTCGGCACTGGCGACGCTGCTCATGTGCGGGTGCCTTCA
>JANONH010000320.1:0-2542 GCA_031420735.1 Methylibium sp. | reverse complement strand
CCTGGCGCACCAGCCCCGCGGGCATGCCGGCAAGCCGCGCCACCTGCACGCCGTAGCTGCGGCTCGCCGGGCCGGGCTCGATCTGGTGCAGGAACACGATCTCGTCGCCTCCGCGCACGCGCGACTCGACCGCGCTCACGTGCACGTTGAGCGCGCCCGCGTGCCGCGCCGGAAACGCAGTGAGCTCGAAGTAGTGGGTGGCGAACAGCGTGAAGGCGCGGTTCTTCTCGTGCAGATGGGTGGCGATGGCGCCAGCCAGGGCCAGGCCGTCGAAGGTCGAGGTGCCACGGCCGATTTCGTCCATGAGCACCAGCGATTGTTCGCTCGCGGCATGCACGATGGCCGCGGCCTCGGTCATTTCGACCATGAAGGTCGACTGCGCGTTGGCCAGGTCGTCGGCCGCGCCGATGCGCGTGTGGATGGCGTCGAGCGGCCCGAGCCGGCAGGCGGCCGCCGGAACAAAGGAGCCCATCGCCGCCAGCAGCGCGGTGAGCGCCACCTGGCGCATGAAGGTGGATTTGCCGCCCATGTTGGGCCCGGTGATGACGAGCATGCGCGTCTTGGCGTCGAGGCGGCAGTCGTTGGCGATGAAGCCACCGCTGCCGGCCTCGGCCAGCCGCGCTTCCACCACCGGGTGGCGCCCGCGCTCGATCTCGATGCAGGGGTAGGGCACGAACTCGGGGCGGCACCAGCCGAGCGTGCGGGCACGCTCGGCCAGCGCGCCCAGCGCGTCGAGCGCGGCCAGCGAGCGCGCCAACTCGCACAGCGCGGGCACGTGTTCCTGCAGACGGTCGAGCAGGCGCTCGTAAAGCTGCTTTTCGCGGGCGAGCGCGCGCTCCTGCGCCGACAGCGCCTTGTCCTCGAAGGCCTTGAGTTCGGGCGTGATGTAGCGCTCGGCGTTCTTCAGCGTCTGCCGGCGCCGGTAATCGGGCGGCACCTTGGCCGCTTGGCCTTGCGTGACCTCGATGTAGAAGCCGTGCACACGATTGAATTGAACGCGAAGGTTGGCGATGCCGGTGCGCGCACGCTCGCGCGCTTCAAGCTCGAGCAGATAAGCGTCGCAGTTCTGCGTGATGGCGCGCAGCTCGTCGAGCTCGGCGTCGAAGCCGGCGGCGATGACGCCGCCGTCGCGCAGCAGCACGGCAGGCTCCTCGGCAATCGCCGCCGCCAGCAGCGCGGCGATCTCGGGCGGCGGGTGCAGGGCAGAGGCGAGCTTGCCGAGCAAGCCGCCCGGCTCGCGCGGGGTGGGCAAACGGTCGGCTTGCATGGGCAAGGCGCCACCCACGGCGGGCGCGGCCGATGTGCTGTCGCCGGCGCAAGCCGCAGGCATGCTGCGCTCCGTCTGGGTCTGCGCCTGCAACGCGGCGCCGCTGGCCTGCGCCGCCGGCTCGAGCACCCGGCTCAGGGCCGGCATCAGCGCCAGCGTGGCGCGCAGGCCGGCCAGCTCGCGCGGGCGGGCCTGGCGCAGCGCCACGCGCGCGGCGATGCGCTCGACGTCGCTCACCCCGCGCAGCAAATCGCGCAGCGCGTCCAGGCCGTGCGCCATCAGCTGGCCCAAGGCCGCGTGCCGGGCCGTGGCCACGCTGCGCTCGCGCGCCGGGTGGCCGAGCCACCAGCGCAGTGCGCGCGAGCCCATGCCGGTCTTGCAGACGTCGAGCAGCGAAAGCAGGGTGGGCGACTCCTCGCCGCGCAGGGTCTGCGTGAGTTCGAGGTTGCGGTGCGTGGCGGGCGGCAGCTCCATGAATTCGCTGGCCCGCTCGACCGTGAGCGTGCCCACGTGCGCCAGCGCCTGCCCCTGCGTGTGCTCGGCGTAGCCCAGCAGGGCGGCGGCCGCCGCGTGCGCGACCGGCAGGTCCTGCGCATTGAAGCCGGCCAGGCTGGCCACGCGCAACTGCTCGCGCAGCTTGCGCTCGCCGAGCGCCGAGTCGAACTGCCACGCCGGGCGCTTGGTGAGCGCGGTGCGCGCGCCGCCGAGCGCTGCGCCCAGAGCAGCCGGCACGGCGTCACCGTCCACCAGCAGCTCGGCGGGCGTCAGCCGCGCCAACCAGCCCGGCAGTTCGCGCTCGGTGCATTCGGCCAGGCCGAGGCGCCCGCTTGCAACGCCCAGCCAGGCCAGGCCGTAGTTCGCGCGCCGTTGCACCACGGCCAGCAACAGGGTCTCAGTGCCTTCGGCCAGCAGCTCGCTGTCAGTCACCGTGCCGGGCGTCACCACGCGCACCACCTTGCGCTCGACCGGCCCCTTGCCCGCACCGACCTCGCCCACCTGTTCGGCAATGGCCACCGCCTCGCCGAGCTTCACCAGCTTGGCCAGGTAGGCCTCAACTGCATGCGCCGGTACGCCCGCCATCACCACCGGCTCGCCCGCCGATCGGCCACGCGTGGTGAGCGTGATGTCGAGCAAGCGGTGGGCGCGGCGCGCGTCTTCGAAGAACAACTCGTAGAAGTCGCCCATGCGGTAGAACAGCAGCGTCTCCGGATGCAGGGCCTTGATGCCCAGGTACTGCGCCATCATGGGCGTGTGGGCGGCGAGCGTCACGGGCGT
>JANONH010000319.1:0-1684 GCA_031420735.1 Methylibium sp. | reverse complement strand
ATGCCCAGGCTGTGCGAGGCGTGCGGGCACAGTTGCTCGTCGCCGCGCTCGCACACGGGGCATTCGCCGCAGCCGAGCCAGGGGTAGACGACCACGCGCTCGCCGACCGTCACGCCCGTGACATCGGGGCCGATCTCGGCGACCACGCCGCCGATTTCATGGCCCAGGGTCACCGGCAGTTTGGTGCCGGCGCGCTCGAGCGAGCTGAGCTTGCCGCCGCCCATGTCGAAGCCGCCGGCCTGCACGTGCAGGTCGGAGTGGCACATGCCGCAGTGCGTGACGCGCACGGTGACTTCGTGGCCGGTGGGCGCTGCCAGTTCGTCGTCGCGTGGGGCGAGGCTGGCGCCCCAGGCGGGCAGGGCCCAGCGGTGGGCACAGCGGTAGTTCATGGCGTCACCGCCGCGGCGCTGCGCCGCTTGGGAAAACCTTCGTAGACCTTTTGAGCCACGGCATCGGCCACCTGCCGGTCGCAGGGCGTGGGCGCGGCGCCGCAGGCCGTCTGGCCGGCGCGCGTTCGAGAAGAAATATCGCTCATTGAATGCTCCTTGCACAAGGGTCGATGATCGGCGTGCGGGCCATGGCCGGGGCGCTTTAGCGCGCGTAGAAGCGCTCGCCGCGCTCGGCCATATCGCCCAGCAGCAGCGGCGGCGCGAAACGCGGGCCGTGGGCGGCGGCCAGCCGCTGGCAAGCGGCGACGAACGCCGGCACACCCACGCTATGGATCTGCCCGATGGGGCCGCCGAGGTAAGCGGGAAAGCCCCAGCCGAGGATCGCGCCGACGTCGGCGTCGATCGGCGCGAGCAGCACCTTGTCTTCAAGGCAGCGCGCGGCCTCCACCGACTGAATGAACATCAGCCGCTCCTTCACGGCCTCGACGGCGGGCTGCGTCGGCGCTCGCGGGAACTCGCTGGCGAGGCCGGCCCACAAGCTCTTGGGGCCGCCGCCGGGGTAGTCGTAGAAGCCCTTGCCGGTCTTTTTGCCCATGCGCCCGAGCTGCACCATGCGCTCGCAGACGGTGTCGATGGCGCCGCGCTCGTAGGCCACGCCGAGGTCGTCGGCGGTTTGCTTGCGGATGCGTGCCAGCAGCTCGAGCGAGACCTCGTCGGTGAGCGCCAGCGGCCCGACCGGCATGCCGGCCATGCGGCCCGCGTTTTCGATGAGCGCCGGGTTCACGCCTTCGGCGAGCAAGGCCATGCCCTCGGCAAGGTAGGTGGTGAACACGCGGCTCGTGTAGAAGCTGCGGCGGTCGTTGACGACGATGGGGGTTTTCTTGATCGCCTTCACAAAGTCCATCGCGCGGGCCAGGCAGTCGTCGCTGGTCGCCTCGCCGCGGATGATCTCGACCAGCGGCATCTTGTCCACCGGCGAGAAGAAGTGCAGGCCGATGAAGTCGGCCGGTCGCACCGACGCCTGGGCCAGCCCGCCGATCGGCAGGGTGCTGGTGTTGGTGGCGAACACGGCGCCGGGGGCGAGCACCGCTTCGGCCCGGCGGGTCACGTCGGCCTTGATGGCGCGGTCTTCGAACACCGCTTCGACGACGAGGGCGCAGCCCGCCAGGTCGTCGTACGAGGTGGTCGTGGAGATGCGCGCGGCCCGCGCGTCGCGCTCGGCCTGGCTCATGCGGCCGGCGGCGCCCCGGCCGTTCCAGAGCCCCTCGCCGTAGGCCTTGCCGCGCGCTGCGGCC
>JANONH010000318.1:0-1996 GCA_031420735.1 Methylibium sp. | reverse complement strand
GCCGGGGTCGAAGGCGAGGCTCGCGCCGTGGGCCAGGGCCGTGGCGCGGCGCGCCGGGTTGGGCTCGATGGCGACGATGCGTGCCGGCGTGGTGGCCGAAAGCAGCGCCACGGCAGTGAGGCCGACGCCGCCGCAGCCGATGACGGCCACGTGGTCTTCGGCGCTCAAGGTGTCGAACTTGCGGATGGCGCCGAAGGCGGTGATGCCGGCGCAGGCGAAGGTGGCCGCGCGTGCCGGATCGAGCGTGCCCATCGGCACCAGGTATTTGCTGTGCCGCACGCGCACCAAATCGGCGTAGCCGCCGGGCAGTTGGATGCCCAGGCTGTGCGAGGCGTGCGGGCACAGTTGCTCGTCGCCGCGCTCGCACACGGGGCATTCGCCGCAGCCGAGCCAGGGGTAGACGACCACGCGCTCGCCGAGCGTCACGCCCGCGACATCGGGGCCGATCTCGGCGACCACGCCGCCGATTTCATGGCCCATGGTCAGCGGCAACTTGGTGCCGGCGCGTTCGAGCGAGCTGAGCTTGCCGCCGCCCATGTCGAAGCCGCCGGCCTGCACGTGCAGGTCGGAGTGGCACATGCCGCAGTGCGTGACGCGCACGGTGACCTCGTGGCCGGTGGGCGCGGCCAGTTCGTCCTCGCGCGGGGCGAGGCTGGCGCCCCAGGCGGGCAGGGCCCAGCGGTGGACACAGCGGTAGTTCATGGCATCACCGCCGCGGCGCTGCGCCGCTTGGAACTACCTTCGTCGCCCTTTCGAGCCACGGCATCCGCCACCTGCCGGTCGCAGAGTGTAGGCGCGGCGTCGCAGGCCGCCTGGCCGGCGCGCGGTTGAGAAGAAATCTCGTTCATTGAATGCTCCTTGCACAAGGGTCGAGTTTCGGCGTGCGGGCCATGACCGGGCGCTTTAGCGCGCGTAGAAGCGCTCGCCGCGCTCGGCCATATCGCCCAGCAGCGGCGGCGGCGCGAAACGCGGGCCGTGGGCGGCGGCCAGCCGCCGGCAAGCGGCGACGAAGGCCGGCACGCCCACGGTATGGATCTGCCCGATGGGGCCGCCGAGGTAAGCGGGAAAGCCCCAGCCGAGGATCGCGCCCACATCGGCGTCGATCGGCGCGAGCAGCACCTTGTCTTCAAGGCAGCGCGCGGCCTCCACCGACTGAATAAACATCAGCCGCTCCTTGACGGCCTCGACACCGGGCTGCACCGCCGCCCGTGGGAACTCTTGGGCCAGGCCGGCCCACAAGGTCTTGGGGCCGCCCGCGGGGTAGTCGTAGAAGCCCTTGCCGGCTTTTTTGCCCATGCGCCCGAGCTGCACCATCCGCTCGGAGACGGTGTCGATGGCGCCGCGCGCATAGGCCGCGCCGAGGTCGGCGGCGGTCTGCGCCTTGATGCGCGCCAGCAGCTCGAGCGAGACCTCGTCGCTGAGCGCCAGCGGCCCGACCGGCATGCCGGCCATGCGGCCCGCGTTTTCGATGAGCGCCGGGTTCACGCCTTCGGCGAGCAGCGCCATGCCCTCGGCGAGATAGGTGGTGAACACGCGGCTCGTGTAGAAGCCGCGGCGGTCGTTGACAACGATCGGGGTTTTCTCGATCGCCCGGGCGAAGTCCATCGCCTGGGCCAAGCACCCGTCGCTGGTCGCTTCGCCGCGGATGATCTCGACCAGCGGCATCTTGTCCACCGGCGAGAAGAAGTGCAGGCCAATGAAGTCGGCCGGACGCACCGACGCCTGGGCCAGCCCGCCGATCGGCAGGGTGCTGGTGTTGGTTGCGAACACGGCGCCGGGGGCAAGCACCGCTTCGGCCCGGCGGGTGACGTCGGCCTTGACGGCGCGGTCCTCGAACACCGCCTCGACGACGAAAGCGCAGCCCGCCAGGTCGTCGTACGAGGTGGTCGTGGAGATGCGCGCGGCCCGCGCGTCGCGCTCGGCCTGGCTCATGCGGCCGGCGGCGCCCCGGCCGTTCCAGAGCCCCTCGCCGTAGGCCTTGCCGCGCGCTGCGGCC
>JANONH010000317.1:0-4023 GCA_031420735.1 Methylibium sp. | reverse complement strand
CCACCATGCGTTGACCGCGTCGAACACCTCGCGCTGCGGCCGCCAGCGGTAGATCGGCAGGCCAAAGGTGGACTCGGTGATGAAGCAGTCGCAGCGCTGCGGCTCGAAGGGCGCGCAGGTGCTGTTGTCGTCGCCCGCGCCCGAAACGAAGTAATCGCCCGATGCCACCCACACGCGCCCAGCGTGCTCGAGCCGCACCTGCGCCGAGCCCAGCACATGGCCTGCGGGGTGCAGCGACACACGCACGCCGAAGTGGTCGATGCGCTCGCCGTAAGCCGCGGTCTGCAAGGAAATCGTACCCAGCCTCGCCCGCAGCACGCCCTCCCCGGCAGCCGCCGCCAGATAGGCGCCGTGACCGACACGCGCATGGTCGGCGTGGGCGTGGGTGATGATGGCGCGCGCCACCGGCCGCCACGGGTCGATGTAGAAATCGCCGGGCGGGCAATACAGGCCCTCGGGGCGCTCGACCAAGAGATCGGTCGCGGTCATTCGAGTCTCTTTCAGTAACGCCCGGTGGCACCCGCCGCACGCAAATAGAGGCGCGCCACCCAGGACACGAAGCCGCGGCGCAGCCAACGCCGCCAACCGGGCAGCGGCGGCGCCCCGGTGATTTCGGTGGAGACCGCGAAGTCGCGCTCCAGCGCGGCGGCCAGGGCCGCGACGAAGGCCGGGTCGCGCACCGCCACGTTGGCCTCCAGGTTGACGAGGAGCGACAGCGGGTCGATGTTGGAGCTGCCGACGGTGGCCCAGTGCGAGTCGACCAGCCCCACCTTGGCGTGCAGGAAGGCGGGGGTGTATTCAAAGATGCGCACGCCGTGGGCAAGCAATTCGTCGTAGACGGCCTGGGCCGCCAGCGCCGCAAAACGGTAGTCGACCTTGCCCTGCAGCAGCAGCCTCACGCGCACGCCGCGTCGCGCGGCCTGCGTGAGCGCGCGGCGAAACTCGAGCCCGGGGTAGAAGTAGGCCGACACGAGGTCGATGCGCTCGGTGGCCGAGCGCATCGCGTCGATATAGCCGTGCTCGATGCTGCGCCTCTTGCGCAGGTTGTCTCGCACCAAAAAAGCGGCCTGCGCCGGCATTAGGGTGCGCTGCACCAGTCCGCGCGTGCGACGTGTGCGCTCGATGCGCAGGCGCCGCAGAAGCCGGCGAGCTTGCCGTACCGGCTCGCTGCTGCGCGCGATCTCGCGCATCTCGCCGCGCCAGTCGCGCCCGAACCAGGCGCGCGTCCACATGGCGCGCGCCGTTTGGGCGACCTGGGCCACCACCGGGCCCGTCAGGCGCACCGCGTAATCGAGCCGCGGCACCTCGCTCCAGCCGTGCTGCGCATCGTGCCGGTCGTCGATGATGTTGATGCCGCCGACGAAGGCGACGCGCCCATCGACCACGCACAGCTTCTGGTGCAGGCGGCGCAGTTGGCCCGGCATGAGCCAGGTCCACCAGCCGTGCACCGGGCGAAACACCGCCAGCGCCACGCCGGCCGGTGCGAGCAGTTCGCGCAGTGCCGGCAGGGCCCGCTGCGAGCCGAAGCCGTCGACCACCACGCCCACGCGCACGCCGCGCCGCGCGGCGGCGCACAGCGCGGCCGCCATGCCGAGGGCGGCTGCGTCGTCGGCGAAGATGTAGGTGGCGAGCCAGATCTCGCGACGCGCCTCGCCGATCGCCTCATGCATGGCCGGGAACAGGGCGTCGCCGCCGCGCAGGAGTTCAACGCGGTTGCCGCCGCTGAACACGGCCTGCGAACGCAGGGTCGAGCCGAGCGCCCCGGCAACGCGGGCCGCTAAGGCGGGCGGCGCGGGCGGGGCCATGACTTCAGAGCTCGAATTCCGCAACCAGCGGCAGGTGGTCCGACATGCGCGCCCAACTCGACCCACGCGGCACGAAGGTGGAAGCGCAGCGCAAATTGCGCGTGTAGATGCGGTCGAGCGCGAACACCGGCGCCAGCGAAGGAAAGGTGTTCGTGCGCTGGAGCACGCCGCTTGGAGGCGCCACCGCGCGCCGCAAGCCGCAGGCGCCAAGCGACGCGTCCAGGCGCTCCCCCCAGTCGTTGGTGTCACCGGCCACGATGAGCGCGCGCTCGGGGTCGAGCTGCTCGATGAGCTGCGCGAGCCGCGCCACTTGCCGCACGCGGCTGCCATGACTCAGGCCGAAGTGCAGTACCACCACGTCGAGCGTGCCGCCCTGCCATGCCACGGGCACGTGCAGCAGGCCGCGCTGCTCGAAGCGGTGGTCGCTCACGTCGTGGTGGCCGATGTCGCCGATCGGCCAGCGCGAGAGCAGCGCGTTTCCATGCTCGCCGTCGCGCGTGACGGCATTGCTGCGATAGGCCACGCCGTAGCCTTTGGGCGCCAGAAAGTCGGCCTGGCTTTGCGCCGGCCAGCCGAAGGAGCTGCGCTCGAAGCGGCGAGCATCGGCACGGTGGAAGTGCCGCACTTCCTGCAGGCACACCAGGTCGGCGTCGAGCGCCTCGACCGCCGATCCCAGGTTGTGGATCTCGAGCCGCTTGGCCGGCCCGAGGCCGCGCACGCCCTTGTGGATGTTGTAGGTCGCGACCCGCAGCCGGCTCTTCGAGGCCGACGCCGGCGGCAGCAGGGTGGAGTTGAGTGGGTTCATCGGGCTGGGCTTGGCTGGGTCACGCGGGCCCTTCGGCAGTGTGATCAAGCCCCAGGCGTGGCAGCATCAGAATGGCCTCTGCGTTGGACGGCGAGAAGCAGCGGTCGGCCGCTTCGCGCCACGGTAGCCACGCGTGCTGCAAATGCTCACGCGGCGCGAGCTTCACCGCTGTGCCGGCGGGCACGACGAGGCCGAACACATGCTCGGTGTTGTGCGTCACGCCGGGCGCATAGCGGTGGCGCCAGATTGGGTAGATCTCGTAGACGTTCGACAGTCGCCAATCGGCGAGCGCGGTCAGCGCAACATGGAGACCGATGGCGATTCCGGTTTCTTCCTCGACCTCGCGAATGCAGGTTTGCACGAGCGGCTCGGCGGGGTCGTCCTTGGAGCCGGTGACGCTCTGCCAGAAGCCGGGCTGGTCGGCGCGCTCGAGCAACAGCACCTCGAGTTGCGCAGAGTGGATCACGACGAGCACCGACTCGGGCACCTTGAACGGCCGGGGCTTCGATGTTTGCATGACTTGCAAGCGCCGCGTCGTTCAGGTCGCGGGCACACCGTGCGCCAGCAGCCGGGCCAGGTCGCCCGGCCGCTCGGGTGCGGCCCACGAGCGCACGAGATCGCCCCACTTGACCGGGATTTGCAGCGCCTTCCAGGCCGGCAACGAAGCCTCGGACAGCGCCTCGTACAAAGCGGGTGATTCCATCAGGGCCGCCACGGTCGACGCCATGCCGCTCGCGTCGCCGGCTTCAAACACCATGGCGGTGCGCCGGTCTTCAAGCCGCCCCCGAAACATGGGGTGATCGGAGGCGACGATCGGCGTGCGCGAGGTGAGCCCCTTATAGATCGTCATCGGAAATCCTTCCAGGTAGTCGTGGCGACTCGGCACGACCAGCAGGTCGGCTTCGCGCATGAGCGGCACGACCTGCGCATGCGACACCTGACCGCGAAACTCCACCTTGCCACCGACGCCCAGCGAAGACGCCAGGGCACACCACGGCGGGCGCATTGAGCAAGCGTCGCAAGCGCCATTGACGAAAGCGTGCGCTCAGCCCCGACCCATTGAAAGAATCGGCCAAGGTCAGCATCACGTTCAGTTTAAAGCGAACGGCTTGCTGAAGCGTACGCCGCAGGGGGCTGCGCAACAGCAGGTGGGTTGGCTGGCAGTCGCGAATGCGGGCCCAGAGTTTCGACTCGTCGACACCGGCGTCGGTGCGCGCGAGGCCGATGGCGCGCACGCCGTTGGCGAGCACCTCGTCGTAGTCGTCCTCGCAGGTGCAGCAGATCGTCGCGACGCGACGCGCAGCGCCAACCAGTGCGCCCACCGCATCGATCGAATAGCGCTGGGCGTAATAGGTTTCGGGCCCGCCGCCCGCGAGGCGCAAGTAAGCCTCTCGGTAGTCGCCGGCATATTGC
>JANONH010000316.1:0-3230 GCA_031420735.1 Methylibium sp. | reverse complement strand
GTAGATCTCGGGCTTGTGCTCGGCCAGCCACGCGTCCTGGAACATGTGCAGGTTCATCTCGTTCTGCACGCAGGAGATGCTCTCGACGCCGCCGGCCACGAACACCTCGCCCTCGCCGGCGACGATGCGCTGCGCGGCCAGGGCGATGGTCTGCAGGCCGCTCGAGCAGAAGCGGTTGATGGTCATGCCCGGCACGCCCACCGGCAGCCCGGCGCGCAATACGATCTGGCGCGCGATGTTCCAGCCGGTCGCGCCCTCGGGGTTGGCGCAGCCCATCAGCACGTCATCAACCGCGCCGGGGTCGATGTCGGCGCGCTCGACGGCGGCCTTGACGACATGGCCGCCGAGCGTGGCGCCGTGGGTCATGTTGAAGGCGCCCTTCCAGCTCTTGGCCAGGGGGGTGCGGGCGGTGGAGACGATGAGGGCTTGGGTCATGGTGATCTTTCGGAACGATTATTGGGAATGTGCGGGAAAGAGAACATGGGGCCCCAGCCCTAACTACAGCTTCTTGAACTCCGCTGGCGCAATCTTCCGTTCGACTCTCGCGAAGATTTCATTGCCGATTTCCATGAATTCCGGCGCGAGAACGACCAGTTGTTCGTAGTCAGCGTGCTTGATTGTTCGGGGTGTTGCGAGAGGATCTTCAGCAGTCACGATTACGCCGGCAGTTGGAACACCGGCCTGCATCGCTTCGACATGCCGCTTTCGCTCGGGCGCTCCTGGGGACGTTTGCGTCGCTGGAATTAGGACGTAGTCGACCGACACCCACCAAGCCCCGTCGACACGTTTGTACTCGTCGGCCCACACTCGAAGCGCTTGGCGCTTTCCATCAGTGGAGACTGCGCCCCACGACCACACGGCGTTATGCAATGGTGCCTGCAAGTCGTGCTTGAAGAAGTCCGTGATGGATTTCATGTACCTGCGGGAAGGTGTTGTCGTTCGACTAGAGCGTGGTTGGAGCGATGGCATCACTCTTCCAGACAGACACCCACTTGCTGTCACGTGAACGCCTTGCCTTCGCCAGCGAGTTTGGCGAGCAGCGGCGCAGGCTGCCATAGCGTGGCGTCGTCGAGTGGGTCGGCGGCAAACTCCTTCATCGCCTGCACCACGCCATACAGCCCCTGCTGGTCGGCGCAGCACATCGGCCCGCCGCGGTGCAGCGGGAAGCCGTAGCCGGCGAGCCCCTGGATCATCTCGATAACGCCGTCGCTGGACATCAGTTCGCCGATGCGCCATGCCGCTTGGCTGCGCGGCCACGAGGCCGGGTGCTGGAGGCTTCGACTCGCTCCGCAAGATGCCCCGTGACGTACTTGTGCAGCACGCTCGCGATCAAAGTCTGATACGGCATGCCTTGCTCCAACGCCTTGACCTGGATGTCGCTCAGGTCGCCCGACGACAGCCGGATGTTGACCCGGCGGTCTTTGATGGCGGTTGCCCGCGCGGCCGCCTTGAACTTCGCGAGTTCCAACTTGGTGGCAACGGACTTGAGCTTGCCCTTCTCATAGGCGCTGAGAACCTCGAGTTCGTAGTCGTCAATCTTCGTCATGGGATGCACCTTGCTTCAAATAGTCCCTGGTCGCCTTGCGACTGGGGATGACGGTCTTGAGGAAGTAGTAGCCCTCTTCCTCGACAAACGGCACCAAGTATGCGTAGTTGTCGCAGGCCACGACAAGCACGCGCTGCCGGGGGTACTTCGCCTGGTTCGGATGGGCCAGGATGTCCAACAGCCCCCCGGATTCGACTGCCACAACGATGTGCTCGAAGGAAGTGCCCCTGTTGGCCTTGAGCGCATCGTTCTTCTCCGGTCCCCAACGAAACGGCTTCATGCCGAGATGCTACACCCGTGTGTGCCTTTTGTCACCAGATGGCCCGGAACAGATGGCCCGGAACACGTGAACGCCTTGCCTTCGGCCGCCAGCTTGGCCAGCAGCGGCGCCGGTTGCCAGAACGAAGCATCGTCGAGCGGATTGGCGGCGAACTTCTTCATCGTCTGCACTACGCCGTACAGCCCCTGTTGGTCGGCGTAGCACATCGGGCCGCCGCGCCCCAACTCACGACGCCTGAAGCTCCTCTCGCAGGATACGCCTCAGCGTCGCCGCTGTGATCGGCTGCTGCTGCTTGCCTCTGGCACCGGAGATTGCGTCACGCAGCACCGAATTGATGAGCGTTTGATAGCCGGTGCCCGCGCTCTCGGCGCGAGCACGAAATGCCTCGATCACATCGTCATCCAGCATGATGGTAATGCGGGTCTTGCCAGGCGAGGCAATGACGGCGCCTCGCTTGCCTTTGCTGAAATCGTATTCGTCACGCATGGTATTGCTCCGTTTCGCCGCGGGATGCCTTTCGAGCGGAAATGACACGTGTCCGCTCCCCACGCAGGGTATGAACGACCACCAGCACACGCCCCAGTGCATCCATTGCCAGCGTGACAAAACGCTGCTCACCGAGCGCATCGGGGCCTTCGACCGTCACCGCCATGTTGGCGCGAAGTGCCTGCTCAGCGTGCGCGAAGCTCACGCTGAGCTTGCGAAGGTTGCTGCGCGCCTTGGCTGGATCGAACTCGAAGTCCATGCGTTAGTATGCATATAACATGCATATTGTCAAGGGGGTGACCCGACACTTCCCGAAGCGCGCATTGGCACACGTACAAGAGTGGCGTACCCTTCACCGCGAAGAGTTGCTGGACACATGGACACTCGCCCGCGCAAGCAAGCCGTTGCCAAGAATCGACCCACTGGAGTAGGCCCATGCTTCCTCGCATTGCTGATGCACGGTATGTCGAAGGACATACGATTTGGCTACGCTTCGCTGATGGAACGCAAGGCGAAGTAAATCTGGAGACAGAACTTGACGGCGAAGTCTTTGAGCCCTTGAAGGACAAGGAGTACTTCAAGGCATTCAGGCTCCACCCTGAGCTGCGAACAGTCGTGTGGCCAAACGGCGCAGACTTTGCGCCGGAGTTCTTGCGCGCAGCGTTGCGCATCGCTGCCTGATTGGGCCGCCGAGAGTTTCAAACTTCCAGCCCCACACCACCCACCGTGCGGCGTGCTACTCGACATCGCAGAACACCTCGCTGCGTCCGGCTCGAGTGGTCAGCGTTTGCGGGCGCGCAGCGCTGCTACACTGCCGCCCGCCAGGAGAGAGTCCGCCGATAACGGCAAATATCGGAGGGCCGCCGAAGGCGAAGCCAGGGTGATGAATGCCCCGGCGTAACGCTCAGGCAAAAGGAC
>JANONH010000315.1:0-2708 GCA_031420735.1 Methylibium sp. | reverse complement strand
GCGCGCGTCTTGGGCTCGATCTCGAAGCCGAGCTTGGCGGCAAAGCGCACCGCCCGCACGATGCGCACCGGGTCTTCGCGGTAGCGCGCGAGCGGCTCGCCGATCATGCGCAAGAGGCGCTTCTTGGCGTCGGCGATGCCGCCGTGGTAGTCGACCACGACCTGGGTGCGGGGGTCGTAGTAGAGGCCGTTGACGGTGAAGTCGCGGCGCGCGGCGTCTTCGTGCTGCGGGCCCCAGACGTTGTCGCGCAGCACGCGGCCGCTGGCGTCGACCACGTGGCTTTTGCCGGAGAGCTCGGCGCGCGAGGTCTTTTCGTTGCCGGCCACCTGCTCGGCGGCGGCGGAGTCGAGGTAGGCGCGGAAGGTGGAGACTTCGATCACTTCGTGGTCGCGCCCGCGGCCGTGCACCACGTGCACGATGCGAAAGCGCCGCCCGATGATGAAGGCGCGCCGAAACAGCCCCTTCACCTGCTCGGGCGTGGCGTTGGTGGCGACGTCGAAGTCCTTGGGCCGCAGGCCGAGCATCATGTCGCGCACCGCGCCGCCCACGATGTAGGCCTCGTAGCCGGCCTCCTGCAGGGTCGACACCACCGCCAGCGCGCGCGCATCGAGCAGGCCCGGGTCGATGCCGTGCTCGCTGTGCGGCACGTCTTTGCGCTTGCCGGCCAGGTGCAGCCCAGGCGTGGCGGGCCCGCCATCGCCCTTGCCGAGCAGTCTGTTGATGAGTCGCTTGATCATGGAGTGGTGAACAAATTCAAGATGGGCCAGCCGCGCTGGCGTGCAAACGCCTCGAGGTCCGGCGAGGGGTTGGTCGCCACCGGATGCGTGGCCAGCTCGAGCAGCGGCAAATCGTTGGTCGAGTCGCTGTAGACGCTGACACGCTCGAAGTCTTGCACACCGCGGCCCCGACCGGCCAGCCATTGCACCACGCGCTCGGTCTTGCCTTCGCGAAACGAGGGCACGCCGCGAATGCGGCCGGTGACGCGGCCGTCTGCGTCGCGCTCCAGGTCGACGGCAATCAGGCTCTCCACGCCCAGCGCGGCGGCGATGGGCCGGGTGACGAATTCATTGGTCGCCGTGACGATGGCCATCAGGTCGCCCTGGCCGCGGTGCCGCGCCACCAGCGCCAAGGCCTCGGGGCGTATGGCCGGGGCGATGCATTCGCGCATGAAGCGGCGGTGCGCGGCGTCTTGCTCGGCGGCGGGCCGGTCGCGCCAGGCGCGGGTGGCGAATTCGACGTAGGCGTCGATGTCGAGCGTGCCGCGCTGGTACTGCAGGTAAAAGGCGTCGTTCTGTCGCCGCTGCTCGGGCCCTTTAGCCCAGCCGAGCGAGACCACGAATTCACCCCAGGCGTGGTCGGAGTCCAGCGGCAGCAGCGTGAGGTCGAGGTCGAACAGGCAGAGGTTCATGGCGCCGCGGCGATCATTTGTTTGAGCAAGGGCACGGTGACCACGCGCTGGCGGCTGAGCGAAAATTCGTCGAGCGCGTCGAGCAGCGCCATCAGCGAGCCCAGGTCGCGCGCAAAGCGGGTGAGCAGGTAGGAGAGCACCTCGTGCGAGAGCGCGATGCCGCGGCGCTCGGCCTCGCGTTCGAGGGCCCGCGCGACCTCGTCCTCGCCGAGCGGCTGCAGCGCGAACGCCAGGCCGCTGGCGAGCCGGGTGCGCAGATCTTCGCGCAGCGGCAGGTCCACCGGCGGCACGCGCCCGGCCGCGAGCACCGGCACGCCGCGCGTGCTGGCCTCCACGAACAAGGCGAAGGCCGCATGCTGGCGCAGCGGGCCGTAGGCGTCGCAGGCGTCGAGCAGCAACAGCCGGCAGCGCTCGTCCCACTCCGCCCCGTCGCCATCGCTGCCGCCTTGCGCAAGCCTACCCGCCCAGGACGGCGGGACTTGGCGACGCTCCTGGGCGTCGCCTTGTGGCGGCACCGGCTCGCCCCCGTCGGCGTCGAGCCAGACGAAGGAGTCGCCACGTGCGCTGGCCGCGCGCGCGGCGGCCCTGAGCAGGTGGCTTTTGCCCGAACCGGCCGGGCCCCACAGATAGAGCCCGTCTCGGGCCTCCCGAACGGCCGCGAGCGCCGCCTCATTGCCTTCGCCGATAAAGTTTGCAAAGCTCTGCGACGTGCCGGGCCCCAAAACCAAGGGCAGTTGCTGCATGGGTGAGCCGGGTTCAACTGCGGTAGAGGGGGCTTGCCAAGTAGAGCCCCTTCATGCGCCGAAACGCCACCACGCCCACGGCGCTGACCGGCAAGGCCACCAGCACGCCGATGAAGCCGAACAGTTGGCCGAAGGCAAGCAGCGCGAAGATCACCGTGATGGGGTGCAGGCCGATGCGCTCGCCCACCAGGCGCGGCGTGAGGTAAAAACTCTCGACCACCTGGCCCAGGCCGTAGACCACCGCCACCGCCATGGCCGTGTAGGCAAGCCCGAACTCGAGCAAGCCGGTGAGCGCCGCGAGCACCAGCCCGAAACCGAAGCCCACATAGGGAATGAAGACCGCCAAGCCGGTGAACACGCCCACCGGCACCGCGAGGTCGAAGCCGAACAGCGCCAGGCCCACGCTGTAAAACACGGCCAGGATGCCCATCACCAGGATCTGGCCGTGCAGGTACTGGCCGAGCATGTGGTCGCACTCGGCGAAGAAGCCGTCGAAGGAAGCGCGCATGCGCGGTGGCACCAGCGACTGTGCGCGCGCGACCAGCCCGTTCCAGTCG
>JANONH010000314.1:0-1847 GCA_031420735.1 Methylibium sp. | reverse complement strand
CGTGATCGACGAGATGGGCGTCGGCCGGCCGTTCCTGCACCTGTCGGGCCGCTATCCGGTGGAGCGCGGTTGCATGGCCATCGTCTGGCCGCTGGCGCCGCACCCGAAGTTCAAGAACGAAGTCATCGTCTGGGATCTGGCTTTCGACCCGCGCGAGTTGTTCGCTCTGGACGCCAAGACCGTGCGCGAGCGGCTGTTCACTGCGGCCGATGCGCTGCCGGCGGGACAGACGCGGCTGCCGATCAAGACCATTCACCTGAACAAGTCGCCGATCGTGATCGGCAACCTGAAGACGCTGGGGTCGGCCACGGCGCGCTGGGGCATCGACCTGGACCAGGCGCAGCGGCATGCCGACATCGCCGAGCAGCGGGCCAACTCAATGGCCGGCATCTGGCCCGAGGTCTACGAGCGCGCACCGCCGACCGAGGCCGTCGATGTCGATGAGGATCTCTACGGCGGCTTCCTGGACAACGAAGACCGTCGCGCGCTGCAGCGCCTGCGCTCGTTGCCGGTCGATCGCCTGGCCGAGCACAGGCCGGCGTTCAGCGATCCGCGCCTGGACGAATTGCTGCTGCGCTTTCGCGCCCGCAATCACGCGGACTCGCTGAGTCAGGCCGAGCTTGCGCACTGGCATGGCCACTGCCAGCTGCGCTGGCAGCAGACGCCGGAGTGGCTAGGGCGGATTGCGGCGCTGGAGGCCGTGTCGGACGAACGCGGCCGCGAGGTGCTGGCCGAGTTGCGGCGCTGGGGGCAGGCAGTTCAGGCGCAGATTGCTGCGACCTGAGCGCGCACATGGGCGGCGGCTGCGGGTCGCGCTGCGACCCCGGCGAAGCCGCCGCGTTCAGCGCGCTACTTGGGCGTTGAACTCAGCGCCGTGCCGCCATGCAGCAGCGCTTCGCCCGCTGGCTGGCCGGCGGCGGCAGCTATCGCCATGCGCTGCTTCTCGTGGACGCAGCCGTCAACGAGCCGCTGCCCGATCTTGGTGTCCATCAACATCGACTTGTTGGCGATCTGCAGCATCAGCATGCGGCCCTTGACGTCTTCCAGGCGCAGGGCGCCGGTCGAGGACAGGACAGGCTTCATGGTCCAGCTCTGTTTCTTGAAATGGACGTCGACGTAGCCGGTGTTCTTCGGCGCCACGGCGACCTTGACCGTCTGGTCGAAGTCGCAGGCGTAGTCGCCGTAATGCGCCATATCGGCCGCGGCAAGCTGGTCGCCGTTGGCGTTGGGCAGCGGTGCTTCGACGGGCGCAGGTGCCGCACTCTTGGCAGGCGCCTTGGCAGCTGACTTGGCGGCTTTCGCGGTGGGCATTGTGGCGCTGGTCTGTGCCATGGCGGCCGTGGTCAGGCACAGGCTGGCGGCAAGGGCAGTCAGGGCGGTGATCGTCGTTCGGCTGGCATTCACGGGCTTCTCCCCAGTGCGGTAGGTGGATGCATTCTGGCAGCGGGCTCGAATTCAAAGGTTGCGAGACGTTGCGGGCGGCAATCAAGCCGGTGCGGCCGTGCGATACAGCACATGACGCCGCAAGGGATGACCGGCTTGCACGCGCGGATGATCGAAGTCGCCGGCCATGTCACGCACCATGCCCAGGCGGCCCATCACACGCAGCGACGCCTCGTTGCTAAGCCTGCCCCCAAGCCACCCGCTTGGGGCGGCCCGGCGCGGTCTAAGGGCGAGCCAAAGGTGGGCAGCGCCAGCACGCTGGCGCCCTCAGTTCGCGTCAGTGAAATACATGTCGCGCACCTCGGCCGGCAACTGCGGCCCGCCGGCATAGGAGGTGCAATGGGCGCGTTCGAGCAGGTGCCAGAAGTAGCGGTAGCTGGCGCGGTCGTGCAGGGTGTCGTGGT
>JANONH010000313.1:0-3945 GCA_031420735.1 Methylibium sp. | reverse complement strand
AAGGTTGCCCCAGCCCCAGTGCGCGCTTGTCGCGCCCGCCTGAGCGAAGCCGCGCCAGCATGGACCTGAGTTACCAGCAGCAGCCGTCGTCGAGGCGGCTCATCGGCTTGCTGGCCGTGGTGGTGCTGCACGTGTTTATTTTCTGGGCGCTTGTCTCGGGCCTCGCGCGAGAGGTGGTCGAGATCGTCAAGAAGCCGCTCGAGGCCAAGATCATCGTGGAGCTGCCGCCGCCACCGCCACCCCCACCACCACCGCCGCCGCCGCCGCCCAAGGAGATCGTCAAGCCGCCGCCTGCGCCACCCAAGGTGGAACGGCCGCCGCCGCCCTTTGTGCCGCCGCCCGAGATCGTGGCGCCGCCGACTGCGGCGCCGCCCATCACCACGGCGCCCGAGCCACCGCGGGTCGAACACAAGATCGAGCCACCGCCGCCGCCCGCGCCCCCGGCACCGGTGGCCGCAGCGCCGGCGCCGCCCACCAAGAGCGACATCGGCGTGGTCTGCCCGACGCAGGTGAAGCCCGAGCTGCCGCGCAAGGCGCTGCAAGAGAGCATTACCGGCGTGGTGCGGGCTCAGGTCCGCATCAGTGGCGGCGTGGTCAGGGAGGTCACCATTCTTTCGGGGCCGCGGGTCTTCCATGCGGCGGTGCGCGCGGCCATGCTGCAGTACAAGTGCCAAAGCGGGGCCGAAGAGGTGATTGCGGTGCAGGAGTTCGAGTTCAAGATCGAATGAGCTCAAGGTTTCCGGTGCCCGCGCCGCCGCGGCGCCGCGATGCCCGCCTCAGCCGATCGCTTCGAGCAGCTCGGTTTCAATCTCGAGTTGCTGGCGGTTTTGCTGCAGCGACGCGCCGTCGATCAGGAAGGTGTCTTCGACCCGCTCGCCCAGGGTGGTGACCTTGGCGAGCTGCAGGTTGAGGCTGTGGCGCGCCAGCACGCGCGCAATGGCATAGAGCAGGCCCGAGCGGTCGCTCGCCGACACGCTGAGCAGCCAGCGCTGGGCCCGCTCGTCGGGCTTGAGCACAACGCGCGGCGTCACGGGAAACGAGCGCACCCGCCGCGACAGCCGCCCGCGGCTGGGCTCGGGCAAGGGCCCCAAAGCCGCCAGTGCCGCGCTGAGTTGGTGCTCCACCAGTGCAATCAGGTCGCGGTAGTTGATGTCCAGCGGCTGCATCGCGTGCGGCGTCACGACCTGGAAGGTGTCGAGCGCGTAGCCGCTGCGCGTGGTGTGGACCCTGGCGTCGAGGATGTTGAAGCCGGCGACGTCGAAGTAGCCGCAGATGCGCGCGAACAGGTCGGCCTTGTCGGGCGCGTAGACCAGCACTTGCAGCCCTTCGCCCACGCTCGAAAGCCGCGCGCGCACCACCGCTTTCGGCGTCGCCACGTGGTCCGCGAGGGCGCGCGCATGCCAGGCGATGTCGGCGGCGTCGTGGCGCGTGAAATAGCTCAGCTCCAGCGTGTCCCAGAGCGGCTGCTGCACGCCGCTGGGCAGCGAGTGGAGGTTGAGTATGTTGAGCGCTTCGTTCTTGCGCGCTTGCAACTCGGCGTCGGCATCGGGCTTGGCGCCGCCCAGGGCACGCAGCGTGATGCGGTAGAGGTCTTCGAGCAGCTTGCCCTTCCAGGCGTTCCAGACCTTTGGGCTGGTGCCGCGGATGTCGGCCACGGTGAGCAGGTAGAGCGCGGTCAGGCGCCGCGGGTCGCGCACCCGGGTGGCGAAGGCTTCCACCACGTCCGGGTCGCTGAGGTCTTCTTTTTGCGCCACGCGGCTCATCGTCAGGTGCTCGCGCACCAGGAAATCGATCAGTTCGGCGTCTTCGCGCGCCACCCCGTGTTCGCGGCAGAAGCGGCGCGCCTCCAAGCCGCCGAGTTCGGAGTGGTCGCCGCCGCGGCCCTTGGCGACGTCGTGGAACAGTGCTGCCACATAGAGCACCCAGGGCCGGTGGAACTCCACCGCGAGTTGCGAACAGAACGGGTACTCGTGGGCATGCTCCGGGATGAAGAAGCGCCGCACATTCCTCACCACCATGAGGATGTGCTGGTCGACCGTGTAGACATGAAAGAGGTCGTGCTGCATCTGCCCGACGATGCGCCGAAACACCCACAAGTAGCGCCCGAGCACCGAGGTTTCGTTCATGAGCCGCAGCGCATGGGTCTGGCCGCCGCCCTCGTGCATGAGCATGCGCATGAAGAGGCGTCGGTTTTCGGGGTCTTTGCGAAAGGCGCCGTTCATCAGCCCGCGCGAGTTGTAGAGCGCGCGCAAGGTGCGGGCCGAAAAGCCCTTGATGCCCACGGTCTGCTGGTAGGTGAAAAAAGTTTCCAAGATGGCGTGCGGCTCGCGCTGGTAGAGGTCGTCGCTGGCCACCTCGAGCATGCCGCCGCGGTCGAAAAACCGGCCCGCCACCACCGGGCGCATCGGCTGCCCGGCGGTGCCGTCCACGCGCTCGGCAATGTTGAGCATGAGAATCTGGTTGAGCTGCGCCACCCCCTTGGCGGCCCAGTAATAGCGCCGCATCAGCGCTTCGGAGGCGCGCCGCTCGTCGGTGCCGCGGTAGCCGAAGCTTTCGGCCACGGCGGTCTGCAGGTCGAACACCAGCCGGTCCTCGCGCCGCCCGGCCACCATGTGCAGGCGCGCGCGGATGAGCTTGAGCAGGCCTTCGTTGCGCTGCAACTGTTTGGCCTCGAAGGGCGTCACCAGGCCCTTGGCTGCAAGCGCACTCCAGCTCTTGCCCAGGCCCGCCGCACGCGCCACCCACAAGACCACCTGCAGGTCACGCAGGCCGCCGGGGCTTTCTTTGCAGTTGGGCTCGAGCGAGTAGGGCGTATCTTCGTACTTGGTGTGGCGCTGGCGCATCTCGAAGGTCTTGGCGCGCAGGAAGGCGGCCGGGTCCAGCGCCTCTGCGTGCGCACGCCGCAAGGTGTCGAACAGCGGCCGCGCGCCGCACACGTAGCGCGCCTCGAGCAAGGCGGTCTGGACGGTGACGTCGCGCGCTGCTTCGGCCACGCATTCGCCCGGCGTACGCACGCTCGAGCCGATCTCGAGGCCCAAGTCCCAACAGGCGGTGATGAAGCCGCCGACCGCGGCCAGCTCCGAGTCGGTGGGGGCGCCCGTGGCACCCGACTCGCCGGCAGTTGCGGGCCGTTGCGGCAGCTCGGGCAGCAACACCAGCACGTCGACGTCGGAGTAGGGAAACAACTCGCCGCGGCCGTAACCGCCCACGGCCACCAAGGCCGCGCCACGCGGCATCTGGGCGTGCTGCCACAGGGCGCACAGGGTTTCGTCGACATGCCGCTTGAGACCGCGCAGCAGCAGCGTGGCAGCCGGCGAAGTGGCGCGCGATGCACGAAAGTGCTCGATAAGTGCGGCCTTGCCTTGGCGAAAGTTAGAACGCAGCGCAGGCACAGCGAGCGCGGCGCCGCCCACGCTCACGAGCACACGCGGCTCGGCCACTTTGCTCATCCCCCGCGCGGGGCGCACGACGCCGGTCGTCGGCCCGGCGGAGCTTTCACGCCGGCGCCAGCTCGGGAGGCGGTGCGGGCGTGCCGGCCGAAACGGTGAGCACTTCGAAGCCGTCTTCGGTCACGAGTACCGTGTGTTCCCACTGCGCCGAGAGCGAGCGGTCTTTGGTGACGATGGTCCAGCCGTCGCCCAGTTCCTTGATCTCGCGGCGCCCGGCGTTGACCATCGGCTCGATCGTGAACACCATGCCGGGCACCAGCTCTTCAAGCGTGCCGGGGCGGCCGTAATGCAGCACCTGCGGTTCTTCGTGGAACTTGCGGCCGATGCCGTGGCCGCAGAACTCGCGCACCACCGAGTAGCCCTGGCGTTCGGTAAAGGTCTGGATGGCGTGGCCGATGTCGCCCAGGCGCACACCGGGCCTGACCATGGAGATGCCGCGCCACATGGCTTCATAGGTGAGCTGGCACAGGCGCCGCGCGGCGATGGAGCCAACGCC
>JANONH010000312.1:0-2539 GCA_031420735.1 Methylibium sp. | reverse complement strand
ACGCCGGCCGCACCGGCCACCAGCATTGAATTAGCGTCGAGCACGGCGCCCGAGGTCAGGTAGGCGGGCACCGACAAGCCGTGGTCGAAGCGCTCCCAGGCCTGGCCCTTGTGCACCACCATCTGGCCGCCCGCGCCCAGGGCGTAGAGCTCGCTGCCCTGGCGCAACAGCGAATACATCGGTGCGCCACTCGGGTTGGCCTCTGCAGCCCAGGTCTTGCCGCCATCGGCGGTGTGCAAAATGACGCCGCCGATGCCGACCGACCAGCCTTTTTGCGGGTCGACGAAGACGGTCGAGTAGGGGTAGAAGTCACCGGCGATCGGCGGCTGCGTGGTCCAGTTGGCGCCGCCGTCCGCGGTGGTGAGGACGGTGCCGAACTCGCCGGTGGCCACACCGTGTTTCTCGTCGATGAACTGAATGGTGGTGAGCAAGGCATCCTGGCCGAAGTCGAGCTTGTTCCAGCTCGCGCCGCGGTCGCTGCTCGAGAGCAGCGTGCTGTGGCTGCCGGCCACCCAGATGCGCCCGGCGAAATCGCAGGTCACCGCCATCGGGTCGACCTTCTTGTCCAGCGGCAGCGCCTTCCACTGGGTGCCGGTGGCGTCTGCGCTCCAGAGCTTGCGGTAGAAGTCGATGCCGACGAAGCCGCCGTCCGGGCAGGCCGCCAGCGCCGTCACCGAAGCCGGCCCCTCAAGCTGCTGTCGGCTCCAGCTCTTGCCGGCGTCGCCCGAGACCACGATGGCGCCGCTGGCGGTTGCGGCCACCAGCACCCTACCGTTGCTCGATGCGGCCTGGAAGGTGTCGTTACGCTGCAGCGGCTTGGCCCGCTCGGCCCGCACTGCTGCCAAGTCCGGGGCCTGCACGCAGGCTCCGAGCGCCAGCGCGGCAGCCAGCAGGGCAACCAGCGCGCCTCTAGAAAGTGGCGCAACACGTTTCGGGTCGGGGGTACTCATCGCGAAATTCCCTGCAAAGACGACACGGGCTCAAACGAAACGCATCGAGACCTGGCCCAGGTCCTGGAAGCGCACGGCGATGTGGTCGCCAGCGGCCACGGCGATCGCCTCGGTCACGCCGCCGGTCATGATGAAAGTGCCGGCCGGTATGACTTGGCCGCGTGCGCCGAGGTGGTTGGCAAGCATCGCCACGGCCACCGCAGGATGGCCGAGCACCGCGGCACCGGCGGCCATGGCGACGATCTGGCCGTTTTTCTCGAGCACCACGCCGAGCGTGCGCAGGTCGAGCTCGTGGGCATCGCGTGCGCGCCCGCCGATCACGAAGCGCGAGGCCGAGGTGTTGTCGGCCACCACGCTCTTGAGGTCGAACTTGAAGTCGCGAAAGCGGGAGTCGATGATCTCGACCGCCGGCACCACGAAGTCGATGGCCGCGAGCACGGCTTCCAGGTGGCAGCCGGGGCCCGTGAGCGGCGCCTTGGTCACCACGCAGATCTCGGCCTCGACCTTGGGATGGATCAGCTCCGAGACCTTGATCTCGCCGCCGTCGGGGCAGCTCATGTAGTCGGACACGAAGCCGAACACCGGCACGTCAACGCCCATTTGCTTCATCTTCGCAAACGAGGTGAGCCCGGCCTTGAGGCCGACGGTCTTGATGCCGCGCGACTCTTTGCGGGCACGCAGCGCATCTTGCACCGCGTAGGCGTCGTCCCAGTCCATGCCGGGGTAGTCGTCGGTGATCTTGGTGACGTCGCGCGCGTTCAGCTCCGCAGCTTCAAGGTGCTCGGCAAGCCGGGCGATGGTCTGTGCATCGAGTGACATGGCCTGCCCCTTTACGCGACGAAGCGCACCGAAGTGCGGCCCAGGCCGCCGACGCTGCAGTGCAGCGAGTCGCCGGCCACCACCGGATAGAGCGGCGACTGCGAGCCCGAGAGGATCACGTCGCCAGCCCTCAGCACGATGCCATAGGCGCCGAGCGTGTTGGCCAGCCACACGACCGCATTGACCGGCGAGCCCTGCACCGAAGCGCCGGTGGAGGTGTTGACGATCTCGCCGTTTTTTTCGACCACCATGCCGGCCAGTGCCAGGTCGAGCTGGCGCGGGCTCTTGCGCGTGCCGCCCAGGCTGAACACGCCGCACGAGGCGTTGTCGGCCACGGTGTCCTGGATCTTGATCTTCCAGTCCTTGATGCGCGAGTCGACGATCTCGAAGCAGGGCAGCACGCAGTCGGTGGCGCGCAGCACGTCGGCCGCGGTGATGCCGGGGCCCACCAGGTCGCGCCCGAGGATGAAGGCCACCTCGGCTTCGGCGCGCGGCGCGATCATCTTGCCCACGCTGACCGGCTCGCCTTCGCTGAACACCATGCCCGAGGTGAGCTGGCCGAAGTCGGGCTGCGTGACGCCCAGCATGTCTTGCACGAACTTGCTGGTCACGCCGATCTTTTTGCCGACGATGGTTTCGCCGGCCGCCACGCGGCGCTCGACCGTGCGCAACTGGATGCCGTAGGCGTCGGCGATGGTGATGGCGGGCTCGCGGTCGGTGAGCGGCAGCACGGTGCTGGCGGTGCGCCAGGCGTCGTAGAGCTCGTCGCC
>JANONH010000311.1:0-4510 GCA_031420735.1 Methylibium sp. | reverse complement strand
AGTTCGGTGTGCAGACAAGCGGGGCCGCCTCTGTTGGCGCGGATGCCGTGGCGCTTGATGATCGACAAGGCGTTCTTCCTCATGCCGCCGCCTTCACGCCGAGCGGCCCGAACGAAGCGGCCAAGTGCGCTGCGGCATGAGCCCCAAGGAAGGCGCGAAAGGCTTCGGCCGCCGGCGACAAGGTCTTGCTGGCCAGGTGCACGGTGTGCAAAACTTTTCCGAACCAGTACGTTCGCGTCACCGCGTTCGACTCGGTGCAGGGGGTCGAGTCGCTGCGCATGTCGTATATCGTCAACCGCCCGAAGAACGAACCCGGCTTCGGCCTGGCGCGCCAGGAAACCGAAGGCCGCCAGATCCGTTACCGCATTTCTTCCTACGCCGCCGACAAGCCTGAAGGCGAGCGTTACTGACCGAGAAAGAAAGCCCCTGCCATGACCGTGCACCGCATCGCCCCGAGCATTTTGTCGGCCGACTTCGCCCGCCTGGGAGAAGAGGTGCGCGACGTCATCGCAGCCGGCGCCGACTGGATCCACTTCGACGTGATGGACAACCATTACGTGCCCAACCTCACCATCGGCCCCGCGGTGGCGCAGGCGCTCAAGCCGCACTGCGTGCGCGCCGACGGCTCCAAGGTGCCGCTGGACGTGCACCTCATGGTGCAGCCGGTGGACGCCCTGGCCATGGCCTTCGCCGATGCCGGCGCCGACCTGGTGAGCTTTCACCCCGACGCTTCGCCCCACGTTGACCGCACGCTGCAACTCATTCGGGGCCGCGGCTGCAAGGCGGGGCTGGTGTTCAACCCCGCCACGCCGCTCGACGTGCTCGAGTGGACGATCGACCAGCTCGACCTGATCCTGATCATGAGCGTCAACCCCGGCTTCGGCGGCCAGAGCTTCATCGACTCGGCGTTGCGCAAGATCGAAGCCGCGCGCCGGCTCATCGAACGCAGTGGGCGCGACATCCGCCTCGAGGTCGACGGCGGCATCAAGGCCGACAACATCCGCCGCGTCGCCGACGCCGGGGCCGACACCTTCGTGGCCGGCAGCGCCATTTTCGGCAAGCCCGACTACCGCGCCGTCATCGACGCCATGCGCGCGGCACTGGCGGCCGACGCAGCGCCCGCTGCGGTGCGGGCGGCTTGAGAGGCTGAGCCCGGCGATGAACAGGCCTTACTTCACCGCGGGTGGGGTCGCCGCGGCGCCCGCTGCCACGCCCGCAGCCGCAGCCGCACACGCAGCGACACCCGCCGCGGTGCCGGCCACGCCGTCGACCGCCGAAGCCGCGCCGCCACGCACGGTGGCCGAGGTGCTGGCCGAGAGCCAGGTTGAAGCGGTGCTCGACGAGCACGACCGCGACCTGGTTGGCCTCGCACCGGTCAAGCGCCGCATCCGCGACATCGCCGCTTTGCTGGTGATCGACAAGCTGCGCCTGGGCCTGGGCCTCACCGCGCAGGCGCCTTCGCTGCACATGAGCTTTACCGGCAAGCCCGGCACCGGCAAGACCACCGTCGCCATGCGCATGGCCGAAATCCTGCACCGCCTGGGCTATGTGCGCAAAGGCCACTTGGTGGCGGTGACGCGCGACGACCTGGTGGGCCAGTACATCGGCCACACGGCGCCCAAGACCAAAGAAGTGCTCAAGCGCGCGCTGGGCGGCGTGCTCTTTATCGACGAGGCCTACTGCCTCTACCGCCCCGAGAACGAACGCGACTACGGGCAAGAGGCAATCGAGATCCTGCTGCAGGTGATGGAGAACCAGCGCGACGATCTGGTCGTCATCCTGGCGGACTACAAGGACCGGATGAACACCTTCTTCCAGTCCAAGCCCGGCATGAGTTCGCGCATCGCGCACCACCTCGACTTCCCCGACTACAGCCAGGGCGAGCTGCTCGACATCACCGAGCTGATGCTGGCCGCCACCAGCTACCGCTTCAGCGACGACGCGCGCGAGGCCTTCACCGAGTACCTGGGCCTGCGGCTCGTGCAGCCGCACTTCGCCAATGCACGCAGCGTGCGCAACGCGCTCGACCGCGCTCGCCTGCGGCAGGCAAGCCGCCTGTTCGCCGAGCGTGAACGCGAGTTGACGCGCGAGGACCTCACCACGCTGACCGCCGCCGACATCCGCGGCAGTCGCCTGTTCGACGCGCCCGCCGCGTCCTGATCTCTTCGCGATCCGCGCCTTGGCAACGCCGCGCCCTGCAGTACCGCAGCACCGTCACGCTTAGATCCGATCGAACGCTCGCGTCTCCACAGAACAGGATCAGCCATGGACCACGGCCGCACCACGCTCAGCAAGTTTCTCATCGAGGAACAGCGCCGCCCCGAGGGCGACGCCGACCTGTCGGCCCTGCTCAACGACGTGCAGACTGCCTGCAAATACATCGCTTCAGCCATATCGCGCGGCGCCCTCGCCGGCCATCTGGGCTCGGTGGGCAACATCAACGTGCAGGGTGAAGACCAGAAGAAGCTCGACGTGCTGGCCAACGAACTTTTCATACGCAACTGCGAATGGGGCGGCCACCTGGCGGGCATGGCCAGCGAAGAGATGGACGAGCCCATGCCCATTTCAGAGAGCGCGCCGCGCGGGCGCTACCTGCTGGTATTCGACCCGCTCGACGGCTCCTCCAACCTCGACGTCAACGTCTCGGTGGGCTCCATCTTCTCGATCCTGCGCGCGCCCGAGGGCGGCGCAGCACCCGTGGAGGCCGACTTTTTGCAGCCTGGCACACGGCAAGTGGCCGCCGGCTACGCGTTCTACGGGCCCTCGACCATGATGGTGCTCACCGTGGGCAGCGGCACGCACGGCTTCACACTTGACCGCGAGATCGGCGCCTTCATCCTCACTCACCCCTCGCTGCAGGTGCCCGAGGCGACGCACGAGTTCGCCATCAACACCTCGAACCGCCGTTTCTGGGAGGCCCCGGTGACGCGCTACGTCGAAGAGTGCGTGCAGGGCAAGACCGGCCCGCGTGGCAAAGACTTCAACATGCGCTGGATCGCCTCGATGGTGGCCGAGGTGCACCGCATCCTCATGCGCGGCGGGCTCTTCATGTACCCCAAAGACACCAAGGACAAAGGCAAGCCCGGTCGGCTGCGCCTCATGTACGAGGCCAACCCAATGGCTTTTCTCATCGAGCAAGCCGGCGGCCGCGCCTCCACCGGCCACGGCCGGCTCATGGAGGTGGTGCCCGAGCACATTCACCAGCGCATTGGCGTGATCCTGGGCTCGCGCGAAGAGGTCGAGCGCCTGGAGCTCTACCACCAGGAGCACGAGGCCGGCACCGACAAGCCCTACCGCTCGCCGCTGTTCAACACGCGCTCGCTGTTCTCGTCCTACATCCCCGGCGAGACGGACTGAGCGGCTCACGGATCCCGAGCCGCACCGCGCCAGTTCGACTTCATTACAAGAGGCCAACGCCATGTCCCGCCGTCACCCCATCATCGCCATCACCGGCTCGTCCGGCGCCGGCACCTCCACCGTTACCAAGACCTTCGAGCACATCTTTCGCCGCGAAAAGCTCAACGCCGCGCTGGTGGAGGGCGACTCCTTCCACCGCTACAACCGCAAGGAAATGAAGCTGCGCATGGCCGAAGAAGCGGCCGCCGGCAACCAGCACTTCAGCCATTTCGGGCCGAGCACCAACCTGCTCGAAGAACTCGAGTCGCTGTTTCGCCAGTACGGCGAAAGCGGCGGCGGCAAGCTGCGCAAGTACCTGCACAACGACGAGGAAGCCGCGCCCTACAAGCAGGAGCCGGGTACCTTTACCGCGTGGGAGGACATCTCGCCCACCACCGACTTGCTGTTCTACGAAGGCCTGCACGGCGCGGTCACGACCGACAAGGTGAACGTGGCGCGCCATGCCGACCTGCTGATCGGCGTGGTGCCGATCATCAACCTCGAGTGGACGCAAAAGCTCATTCGCGACAAGACCCAGCGCGGCTATTCGCAGGAGGCGGTGGTCGACACCATCTTGCGGCGCATGCCCGACTACGTGAACTACATCGTGCCGCAGTTCGCGCACACGCACGTGAACTTCCAGCGCGTGCCGACGGTGGACACCTCCAACCCCTTCATCGCGCGCGACATCCCGACCGCTGGCGAGAGCATGGTGGTGATCCGCTTCGCCAACCCCAAGGGCATCGACTTCCCCTACCTGCTGTCGATGCTGCACGGCTCCATGATGACGCGGCCCAACACCGTCCTCATTCCGGGCGGCAGCCTGGGCCTGGCGATGCAGCTGATCTTCACGCCCATGATCCTGCGCATGATGGAAAACAAGCGCCGCGGCTAGCTGGCCGCCGGGCTGCCGCCCTGCCGCGCCCAGCAGAGCGAGCCGGGCACACGATCCCCCAAACCCTTGCCGTAATACTGCATGACGCCGTCCGCACAGCAACTCGCCAACGCCCTGCGCTTTCTCGCCATCGACGCCGTGCAGCAGGCCAACTCCGGCCACCCGGGCGCGCCCATGGGCATGGCCGACATCGCCGAGGTGCTGTGGCGCCGCCACCTC
>JANONH010000310.1:0-4889 GCA_031420735.1 Methylibium sp. | reverse complement strand
AGCTCGACCCGCGTGACCGCGCTGCAGCAGTCGTGGAGCTTGTCGCAACAATTGCTCGGCAATGAGCCGGGCCAGTTGCGTGCGCTCGGCGGTGTGGCCGAGTGGCAGGTCTACTTCTGGCGCGGCAATGCATGGAGCAATGCCCAGTCCAGCGCCGGCACCGCCACCGCCACCGGCACCGGCACCGGCACCGGCACCGGAACGCTCACCGGCGGCACCGGCACCGGCGGCACCAGCGCCGTGCAGGGCACGACGCTGCCCGAAGGCGTGCGGCTGGTGCTGAGCTTTCGCGAGGGCAGCGGCCTGGCTGGCGCCCTCACGCGCGACGTGCGGCTCGGCACTTGAGCCGCGCCTTCTCGTCTCTTGCCGCGGGCCAACGCGGCGCCGCCCTGCTGACCGCGATGGTCATCGTCACGCTGGTGGCGACGCTGGCGTCGGCGATGGTGTGGCAACAGTGGCGCGCGGTGCAGGTCGAAGGTGCGGAGCGGGCGCGGTCTCAGGCGCAGTGGATCCTTGGCGGCGCGGTCGACTGGGCGCGGCTCATCCTGCGCGAAGACGCGCGCGAGAACCAGCGCCCCAACAACCGGGTCGACCATCTGGGGGAGCCCTGGGCGGTGCCACTGGCCGAGGCGCGCCTGTCGAGCTTCCTCGCGGCCGACCGCGACAACACCGACGACGCGCCCGAAGCTTTCCTCTCAGGCGCGATCACCGACGCGCAGTCGCGCTACAACCTGCGCCGCGTCATCGACCCGGCCGGCGGCAGCCGCCAAGCCGAGGAGCAGGTCTTGGAGCGGCTGTTCGATTACGCCGGCGCACGCAGCGAAGTCCTGCCAGCACTGTTGACTGCGCTGCGCGAACTCGGCCCACCGGCGCCCGCGGTTCCCGGCGTAGCGCCCGCCACGCCGAGCGCCGACCCCGCATTGCCGCCACAGCGGCTCGATCAACTCGCCTGGCTGGGCCTGGACGCCGAGACGCTGAGCCTTATCGGCCCCTACGTGACCTTGCTGCCGGCCAACACCACGGTCAACGTGAACACCGCCTCCAAGGAAGTGATCGCCGCCGTGGTGCCCGGGCTCGACCTGGCGAGCGCCGAGCGCATCGTCTCGCTGCGCCAGCGCGAGCCGTTTCGCAGCATGGCGAGCCTGAGGGCGCAAGTGCCGGCAATCACCCCGCAAACCGGCGTCGGCCTGGACGTTTTTTCGAGCTACTTCGAGATCCGCGGCCGGCTTCGCCTGCTCGACCGGGTCATCGAAGAGCGTGCCCTGGTGCGCCGGACCACCGGTTCGCTGGACATCGTGCAATTGCGCCGCGAGCGCCTGGCGGCGGTCGAGGCCGGCAGCGTGGCGCGGTGAAGCGCGGCGCTGTTGCCTCCAAGCCGGCCCGCGGCACTCGCCGTCGCTGGCGCCGCCCCGACGGCCTTTATAAGGCCCGATGGTCGCCCCTACAATCTTTTCGATTCCTCGCATGAGCACCCTCGCCCTCGCCCTCCCGCCCCGACCGCGCCTGCGGGCCGGTGAAGCCGCCACTGCCGCGCCCGCGGCCAGTGGCGAGTTCAGCTATGCCTTCAGCCACGACGGCCTGCTGGTGGGCCGCGAAGGGCGTGCCGCCCTGGCACTGCTGCCCAAGGCCGACCAGGTGGTGGTCGTGATCGACGCCCGCGACGTCAGCTGGCACCGCATCACCTGCCCCAAAGCGCCGCCGGCACGGCTGTCGGCGGCGCTCGCCGGGGTGCTGGAAGACGTGGTGCTGGAAGACGCCGCACAGCTGCATTTCGCGCTCGAGCCGGGCGCGCGCGGCGGCCAGCCGGCGTGGGTCGCGGCCACCGACCGCGCGCGGCTGTTCGCCGAGATCGCAGCCCTCGAGCGGGGCGGTTTGCGCATCGACCGTGTGGTCCCCGCCGCCTGGCCCGACGAGCCGCCGATCGGCCATTTCTCGGAATCTCAAGAGCATGGCGCAGCCGGCTCCACCGGTCTGGGTGTGGCGCTCACCTGGTCGCACGCTGCGGGGGTGGCGACCTGGCCGCTGCAAGGCGGGCTCGCGCGCAGCCTCTTGCCCAGCGCATTGCCCCCCGAAACACGCTTTACCGCCACGGCGTCGGTTGCCGCACCGGCCGAGCGCTGGCTCGGCGCGAGCGTGCGGGTGCTCTCGCCGGGCGAGCACTGCCTGCAGGCCGCCCGCTCCCTGTGGAACCTGCGCCAGTTCGGCCTGGCGCCGCGCCACCGCGGCATGGGCGCCCTGCGCAATGGCTGGCGCCGCTGGCACGGGCCGTCGTGGCGCTGGGCCCGGCGCGGCCTGGTGGCCTTGGTGGTGGTGCAAGTCGTGGGGCTCAATCTCGCCGCCTGGCAGCAGCGCAGCACGCTCGAGGCCAAGCGCAAGTCCATGACCAGCGTGCTGCTGGCGGCGCACCCGCAGGTGCGCGCAGTGCTCGACGCCCCCGCGCAGATGCAGCGCGAGACCGACGCCTTGCGCGTGGCCGCCGGCCGTCCGGGCGAAGCCGACCTCGAAGCGGCCTTGCAGGCGGTGGCCAGCGCCTGGCCGGCCGCGCAGCCGCTGCAGACCCTGGGCTACGAGAACGGCCGCCTCACGCTGGCCGCACCGGGCTGGAGCGAGCAGCAGGTGGCGCTTTTCAGCGAGGCGCTGGCGCCCAGCGGCTGGCGTGTCGAGGCCGCCGAGGATCGGCTCACGCTCAGCCGGCAGCCGGTCGCCGTGGCGGGGCAAAGAACGTGAAGCGCAGCCTCCTGCCCGAAGGCGTCGGCACTGCCCTGGCACAGGCCCGTGCCCGCTGGTCGCGGCTGGCGCGGCGCGAACGACAGTGGGTGAGCGCTGCCTGTGCCCTGGTGGCGCTGGCGCTGCTCTGGGCCCTCGCGGTGCAGCCGGCCTGGCGCACGCTGCGCGATGCGCCGGCCCTGATCGACGCGGTCGACCTGCAACTCCAGCAGATGCAGCGCATGGCGGCCGAAACGCGCGAACTGCGCGCCTTGCCGCCGGTGCGGCAGGCGCAGGCGATCGATGCGCTGCGCGGGGCCACCGAGCGGCTCGGTCCGAGCGCCAAGCTGTCCCTGGTCGGCGACCGCGCGACGGTGAGTTTCGACGCTGTCGCCGGCGACGCGCTTGCGGCATGGCTCGGCGAAGTGCGCAGCGCCGCGCGCGCACGGCCCGACGAGGCGCGGCTCTCGCGCACCCCGGCCGGCCGCTACAGCGGCAGCATCACGCTCGGCCTGGCCCGGCCCACCTGAGCGCGAGCCGCTTGCGTTCAGCCGCGATGCGCCTCTCACCCCAAGTTTCCGGATGGCGTGCCTCGCTCTGGCGCGCCTCGCGCCTGGGCGGGCGGCAAGGCACGGTCGCGAGTCGCCTCAGCGAGTTCGGTCACTCCACCTTCGAAAGCCTGCGCTGGCAACGCGCGGTGCACGCCGCAAGGCGCTGGTCGGTGTGGGGCATGCTCACCGGCGCCCTGCTCGGCCTGCTCGCTTTCGCACCGGCGGCCTGGCTGGCGAACTGGGTCGAAAGCTCGAGCAACGGGCAATTGCTGCTGGCCGACGCCCGCGGCAGCCTGTGGGGCGGCAGCGCGGTGGTGGTGCTCACCGGCGGCGCCGACAGCCGCAGCGCGCGCTCGCTGCCCGGGCGGCTGCACTGGACGGTGCGGCCCTCGACCACGGCCCTTAAGTTGCGGCTCGAACACGCCTGCTGCCTTAACGGCCAGCCGACCCTGCGCATCGAGCCCGGCATCGCCTCGACCCGGGTCACGCTCGAAGGCACGCCGGGCTGGGTCGGCCAGTGGCCGGCCGAATGGCTGGCCGGCCTCGGCACGCCCTGGAACACACTGCAGCTCGGCGGCACGCTGCGCCTGTCGGCATCGGGGCTGACCGTGGGCATCGCGCAAGGGCGCTGGCAGCTCGGTGGCCAGGCATCGCTCGACATGCTCGACATCGATTCGCGGGTCGCGCCCTTGCCGCGCCTGGGCAGCTACCGCCTGCAGTTCTCGCCGGTTGCGGGCAACCCCGGTACGGCCCAGGTCGACCTGAGCACGGCCGACGGCGCGCTGCAGCTCTCCGGGCAGGGCACCCTCGGGCCGAACGGCGTGCGCTTTCTGGGCGAGGCGAGCGCCGCCGAGGCCGACCGGCAGGCGCTCTCCAACCTACTCAATATCATCGGGCGGCGCGATGGCGCGCGGTCCGTCATAGTGATCGGATGACCATGAGCTTGCAGCCCTTCCCCCCTTCGCGGCGCCCGCCCGCTCTGCGCGCGCTGGTCCTCCTGCTGGCGGCCGCGCTCGGCAGCGCCGGCTTGCCGCCCCCGGCTCAGGCACAGACGCAGGCGGCGCCGCCGCGCGAGAAGCGCGAGCCGGTCACGCTCAATTTCGTGAATGCCGAAATCGAAGGCGTCGCGCGCGCCATCGGTGCGATCCTCGACCGCCAAATCCTCGTCGACCCGCGGGTGCGCGGCCAGATCACGCTCTACAGCGAACAGCCGCTCTCGCCGCGCGAGGCCTACCTCAACTTTCTGGCGGCGCTGCGCGGCCTGGGCTTCACGGTGGTGGAGTCGGGCGGGCTGCTCAAGGTGGTGCCCGAGGCCGACGCCAAGCTGCAGACCGGCACGGTCTCCATCGGCGAGGTCACGCGCCGCGGCGACCAGGTCATCACGCAGATCTTTCGGCTGCAACACGAGAACGCCATCAACCTGGTGGCCGTGCTGCGCCCGCTCATCAGCCCCAACAACACCATCAACGCGAGCCCGACCAACAACACGCTGGTCATCACCGACTACGCCGACAACCTGCAGCGCCTGGGCAAGATGATCGCCGCCCTGGACGTGCCGGGGTCGACCGACATCGAAGTCATCCCGCTCAAGCACGCCATCGCCTCGGACATGGTGGCGGTGGTGCAGCGCCT
>JANONH010000309.1:0-3937 GCA_031420735.1 Methylibium sp. | reverse complement strand
GCCTCGGCGCCGGTGGCCTTGACCGCTTCTTTCACGGTGTTGAAGACCGGCCGCTCGAGGTGCATCTGGCCGCCCTTGCCGGGCGTCACGCCGCCGACCACGTTGGTGCCGTAGGCGATCATTTCCTTGGTGTGGAAAGTGGCCTTGTCGCCCGTGAAGCCTTGGATGATGACGCGCGTCGTTTCGTCGATGAGGATGCTCATGACTGGCCCCCGGTTGCGGTGGTGCGCGCCCGACCCAGCGAGCGCGTCGCGCTCAACTTAAGCTGGCCCGGCGCCGGGCTCGCGGCGGTCGTGTCGATTCGGTTCATGCGATGTCTCCTTTTGAAGTGACGGCCGGGTCAGACCGGCACGTGGTCGCGCGCCGCCTGCACGGCTTTTTGCGCCGCGTCGGCCAGTGAGTCGGCCGTGATGATGGGCAGGCCGCTTTCGCGCACGATCTTCTGGCCTTCTTCCACGTTGGTGCCGGCCAGGCGCACGATGAGCGGCACCTTCAGGCCGCGCGCGGCTTGAATTACGCCCTGCGCGACCCAGTCGCAGCGGTTGATGCCAGCGAAGATATTGACCAAGATGGCCCTCACCTTCTTGTCCGAGAGCACCAGGTTGAACGCGGTCTGCACGCGCTCGGGCGAGGCGCCACCGCCAACGTCGAGAAAGTTGGCCGGCTCGCCGCCGGCGTACTTGATCATGTCCATGGTCGCCATGGCCAGGCCCGCGCCGTTGATGATGCAGCCGATGTCGCCGTCGAGGCCGACGTAGTTGAGGCCGTGCTGGTTGGCCTGCGCCTCGCGTGGGTCTTCTTCGGCGACGTCGCGCATCTCCGACACCTTGCGGCGGCGAAACAGCGCGTTGTCGTCGAAGCTCATCTTGGCGTCGAGCGCGATGACGCGGTTGTCCTTGGTGACGACCAGCGGGTTGATCTCCACCATGGTGGCGTCGAGGTCGCGAAACGCCCGGTAGCAGCCGAGGATCGTCGTCACCGCCTGGCTCACTTGCTTGATGTTGAGGCCCAGGCCAAAGGCCAGCTCGCGCGCCTGGAAGGGCTGCAGGCCCACCGCCGGCTCGACCTCGATCTGCAAGATGGATTCGGGGTTCGACTGCGCGATCTCTTCGATGTCCATGCCGCCCTGCGCCGAGGCGATGACGCGGATGCGCTCGATCTTGCGGTCGAGCACGAAGCCGAGATAGAGCTCCTGGGTGTAGGGCTCGGCCACCTCGACGTAGAGGCGGCTCACCACCTTGCCCTGCGGCCCGGTCTGGTTGGTCACCAGCGTGGCGCCGAGCATGGACTTCGCGGCTGCGGCCACTTCCTGGTAGGTGCGGCAGAGCTTCACGCCGCCGGCCTTGCCGCGCCCGCCGGAGTGGATCTGCGCCTTGACTGCCCAATGCCAGCCGCCGAGTTCGGTGGCGGCATAAACCGCCTGGTCGGCGCCGTAGGCGACGCTGCCGCGCGGCACCGGCACGCCGAAGCCGGCGAGCAGTTCCTTGGCCTGGTATTCGTGAATGTCCATTGGGTACTCCGGGGATGTGGGGGATTAATGGAGTGAGGTTCAGCCGAGCTTGGCTTTCACGCGGTCGTGGGTTTGCTCGGAGAGCGCTGCGCACTCGGCGAGCAGCGCTTCCAGTTCCGACAGCGCGCCCTCGGCGAAAGCGCGGTCCTTGATCTGCGGCGCGTTGATGTGGACGTTGAGCGCGGCACTGCGCAGCGCGGCCCAGGAAGCGAGCACGCCCACGCCGACGTCGCTGATGACGTTCACGTTGCCGTGCTCGACCGAGCGCGCCGCCAGCCGCACGCCTTCGGCACAGGCCCGTGCGCAGGCGAGCGGCGCCTCGGTGGCAGCCTTCAGTCCGTGCTGGATGGCCGCACTTCGCGCGGCCTTGTCTTCGTCGCTCGCCTTGGGCAGCTTGTAGGCCGCCATGAGCGAGTCGAATGCCGCCACGTCTTCAGCGACCATCGCCGCAAGGCGCTTGCGCAGGGCCTCGGACTCTTCCAGCAACTGGCGCATCTCGGCGTCGTGCGCCTCGTAGCCTTTTTTGCCCAGCGTCAGATTGGCCACCATCGAGACCAGCGCGGCGCCCATGGCGCCCATGACCGCAGCCGCACTGCCGCCGCCGGGGGTGGCCTGGCCGCTGGCCAGGGCGTCGAGAAAAGCTTCGGTTGAAAGGGTGTCGATCACGGGTGTTTCCTTGAAGCGTGGCGCTTAGCCGACCATCGTCTTGGCAATGGCGTAGATTTCTTCGCCGTCGAGCACGAGGTCGTTTTGCTCGAACATGCGCCCGATGCAGGCGCGGTGCAGGCCGATCTTGAGTGCGCCAAAGCCGAGCGCGCCCCACACCAGCTTGCCGTGGCGCTCACGCCCCTTGTCGGACATGTCGATGCCGCCGATGCCCAGCACGGGCGTCGCGTTGGCGTCGGCAAGCAGCTCGAGCCGCGGCGCGTCGACCCAGGCCGCTTCGTCGAGCACGTGCACGCCGGCAGCACCGGTGGCGAACACCAACTGCGCACCGGCGATGGCCTGGGCTCGTGCGGCGTTGTCGAAGGCCTCGAGTGGCTCGACATCGACCTCGAAACGGTCATGGATGGCGGTGACGGCCGCCTCGGCCCGCGCCAGCGAACGGCTGGTGAGGGCGACCTGGCAGCCCTCCCTGGCCAGCATCAGGGCCACGCGCTGCCCGACCGGGCCGGTGCCGGCGAGCACCACGGCACGCTTGCCCGCCAGCGAGCGGCCGTGCGCGAGCCAGGCCACGCCGGCTGCGGCGGTGGTGTTGGAGCCGTTGCTGTCGAGCATGACGGAGACGCGAAAGCCGGCGAAAAACTTCTTCTTCACCGCCTTGAACAGCGCTTCGCCCTCGGCCATGTTGGAGCCGCCGACGAAGATGGAGGTGAGCTTTTTGTCCTTGGGCGAGCGGGTGAAGATGGCGCCGTCGACCAGCGCGCCCACGCTGGCCGGCGTCACGCCACCGTAGGCCGTCACGTGGTCGGCACCGCCGTCGTAGGCCACCACGTTGTCGAACACCGCCGGATGGGTATCGGTGTCGAATTGATAAAGCAGTTTCTTCATTGCGTCTCCAAACACGCCCCGCGATGCGGAGCATTCATCAGCATTCTTCGAACGGGCGGCGCTCTGCCAAGCCGTGCCGGACCCCGCCCTGCCCGCCCGCGCGGCGGCTCCAAAAACAGCTTCGTCGAGGAAGCCCGTGTCGCCCCGGCACGGATGCCGCCGGGGTCGCTCTGAGAGTGCCAGCGCCGCAGTGGCCCGGCACTGGCCCAGCACTAGCCCAGCGGCGGCGGATTGGCCGGCTGGTCGCTCGCCCTGGCAGCAGCCGGTGCGTCGGTCACCAGGTGCTGCGGCCTGCCGCTCGCCCAGGCGTCGATGTTGTCGATGAGTTGGTCGGCCAAGAACTGCATGGCGCCGTCGGAGGCCCAGGCCACATGCGGCGTGAGAATGAAATTGCTGCGCCGCACGTCGAGCAGCGGATGGCCGTTCTTCGGCGGCTCGGTGGTCAGCACGTCGAAGCCGGCACCGGCGATGAGGCCCTGGTCGAGCGCGGCGATGAGTGCCGCTTCGTCCACCAGCCCGCCGCGCGAGGTGTTGATGAGCAGCGCACTGCGCTTCATCTTTCGCATCTGCTCCAGGCCGATGAGGTTGCGCGTGCTGGGCGTGAGCGGGCAGTGCAGCGAGATCACGTCGCTCTCGGCCAGCACCTGCTCGAAGGGCGTGAAGTCCACGCCGGGCATCTTGGGCGGCTTGTGGTCGGCGAACAGCACCTTCATGCCGAAGCCGCGCGCAATGGCGGCCGTGCCTTGCCCGATGGCGCCTTCACCGACGATGCCCAGGGTGGAGCCGTGCAGGTCGCCGATGTCGTGCGTGAAGAAGCAGAACTGCTCGGACTTCTGCCACACGCCGGCTTCCACGTCGGCGCGGTAGGCCAGCAAG
>JANONH010000308.1:0-5059 GCA_031420735.1 Methylibium sp. | reverse complement strand
GGGAAGGCCACGCGGTCGTCGCTCGTGAGGTGCTGCGTGGCCACGTGCAGCCGCGCGCGCCATGCGTCGCCGAGCTTTTCGCTCCAGCGCAGGCTGGCGGTCTGCCCTTGCAGCACCACCGGCTCGGACCACGGTTGGTTGTTGAGGTTGGTGCGTGGGCCCACGCCTCGGGCGTCGGGCACGCGGCTGCCGAGCAGGCTAAAGCCCGGTTGACTCGGCTGCGACTGGCGGCTGCTCTCGAACTCGGCCTCAAACAGGCTTCCTTCGCGCAGACGCCAGTCGCCGGCCAGGGCGACGAGGTGGCGCTCGCCTTTGGCGTGGCGCAGCTCGGGGTCGAGGTGCGCGGCGGCGGCGTTGAGGCGCAGGCCGAAGGCGCGGCTGTCGCCAAAGCGCGTGCCGAGGTCGAGTGTGGCCAGCGCGGTGCCGTGCCCGCGCAACTCGAGGCTCGCGCTGCGCACGTCGGCTTCGGGGCGCTTGACGATCAGGTTCACCAGGCCGCCGGGGGCACTGGTGCCGGCTTGCATGCCACTGGTGCCCTTGAGCAGCTCGATGCGGCCCTTGTTGTCGAGCGGCAGCCTGGTTTCGGCATTGATGGGCAAGCCGTCGCGGCGGTAGTTGTAGCGGTTGTCGATCACATAACCGCGCACCGTGAGCTGGTCCCAGTAGCCTTCGGCGTTGTAGGCGTCGCTGGTGGCGGCGTCCAGGCGCGTGAGGCCGCCAAGCGATGCCGTGCCCGTGTTCTTGAGCATGCTTTCGCCGAACACGCGCGCCTGTAGCGGCGACTTCGAGAGCGGGATGTCGCCAAAGCCCCCGATCTGCGCCGTGGAGTTGGGTGAGCGGCCCTGCACGGTCACGGGCTCGAGCTCGGTGGTGGCTTGCGCCGCCGCGAAAGAAGCCGCCGCCAGCGGCGTGAGCGCGAGCATGCGAAGGCGGGCGCGGGCGCGAAATTCAGTGAGGGGGTGTGCCATCGTAGCGTTCCGTGGTCGATGGCAGGTCGGCGCCCCGCAGCGGCTGGCAACCCGAAGTTTGGGTGCCACTGCGAGACCGCTTCCCTGCGCGAGGATTACCTCAATCAGGTTCAAAGGGACTTTCTCAGCCGGGCCTTCGGTTTGAAGGACCAACACCCCTAGCGAATGCCGCACGGCGTGGCGTGCGACGAATGAAATTCTAAGCCAGCGAAAAGGCCCGCCGAAGCGGGCCCCTGCTGGGTGTGCGCAAACGCCGCGTCAGTCGAACACCGGCGACTCCACGCCCAGCACCTTGTGCAGCTTCGGGCTGGTGGTGGTGTATTGCAGGTGAATGCGCTTGTCGGGAAAGATGTAGCGCGCAGCGCCAAAGGCAGCCAGGGCCGCTTCGTGGAAGCCTGACAAGATGAGTTTCTTCTTGCCCGGGTAGGTGTTGATGTCGCCCACGGCAAAAATACCCGGCACGGTGGACTCGAACTTTTCGGTGTCCACGGTGATTTGCTTGCGCTCGATGCCCAGGCCCCATTGCGCAATCGGGCCGAGCTTGGGCGAGAGGCCAAAGAACACGAGCAGCATGTCCAGCGGCACCACGCGCGTGACGCCGTCGCTGCCGGTGACCTTGAGCCCCGTGAGGCGCGCGTCGCTCACCTCGCAGCCGCTCACCTGGCCCACAACGAACTGCATCTCGTAAGCCTCGCACAGTTCGCGCATCTTGGACACGCTGGCCGGTGCGGCACGAAAGCCGTCGCGGCGGTGGATGAGGATCACGCTCTGGGCCTTGTGCGGGCCCTCTTGTACGAAGTTGAGCGTCCAGTCGAGTGCGGAGTCGCCGCCACCCACGATGACGAGGTTTTTGCCGGCGAACTGCGCTGGATTGCGTACGCGGTAATGGACCTGCGTGTCGTTAAAGGCGTCGAGGCCCTCCACCTTCAAGAGGCGCGGCTGGAACGAGCCCACGCCGCCGGCCACGAAGATGGTCTTGGTGATGAAGCGTGTGCCCTGGCTCGTGTGCAGGTCGAAGCGGCCGTCTTCGCGCTTGTTTACGAGCGTGACTTCCTGGCCGAGATGAAAACTCGCCCCAAAAGGCTCGATCTGCTTCAGGAGGCTGTCGGTGAGCTCCTTGCCGGTGCACACGGGCACGGCCGGTATGTCGTAGATGGGTTTGTCGGGGTAGAGCTCGATGCACTGGCCGCCGGGGTAGGCGAGCGAGTCGATGATGTGCGCCTTGATCTCGAGCAGCCCCAGCTCGAACACCTGGAACAGCCCCACCGGGCCCGCGCCCACGATGACGGCGTCGGTCTCGATGGCGCCGTCGTGGCTGGCCGCGGTGTGGGCAATGGCGGGGTCGGCTTTGGGGTCCATGGAGCGGTAGAGGGTCGGTGGGGCGCGGGATTCGGGCAATACAAGTCAGCGGATGAGTTCGCTGAGTTTGTCGGGCTTGTCTTTCCATTCGTCGGCGTCCGGCGGGGCGGGCTTGCGCTTGGTGATGCTCGGCCACTTCTTGGACAGCTCGAGGTTGATGGCGATGAACTTCTGCTGCTCCTGCGAGACGTCTTCTTCGGGCAAGATGGCGTTGACCGGGCACTCGGGGATGCACACCGCGCAGTCGATGCATTCGTCCGGGTCGATCACCAGAAAGTTCGGGCCTTCGCGAAAGCAGTCGACCGGGCACACGTCGACGCAATCGGTGTACTTGCAGCGGATGCACGATTCTGTGACGACGTGGGTCATGACAAGGCGGGGGGGAAGTAAAGGGTGGGCGCGCAGGCGGCGTGCTACCGGCTGCGGCGAAAGCAGACGATTTTATAGGTTCGCCGATATTTGCCGGGCCGTCTCGGCCGCGACCGCCAAAGGGTTTCGCAGCGTCGGGCTCGACAGGGGCCTTGCGCCGGCGCCCACCACCACGACGGTCGGCCGCCCGGCGTGCAACAGGCTGGCTTCGGCCAAGCTTGCCACGCAGTGCTCGCTTGCCAAATGGTCGGGCCAACCCGCGCGCGACACCACGCTGGCCGGCGTGTCGCCCGGCCAGCCGGCCTGGGTGAGGCGCCGCGCGAGCTTGCCGAGTTGGCGTCCGGCCATGTAGAACACTTCGGTGTCGGCGCTGCGGCTCGCGTGCATCGCGTGCATTGCTTGCAGTGGGCCGGCTTGCGTCATGGCGGTAGTGAGAGCGACGCTGCGGCCGCTGCCGCGCCGCGTGAGCGGGCGCTGCGTGGCGGCGGCGGCGGCGAGCGCGGCGGTCACGCCCGGTACCACTTCGGCCAAGAGGCCGGCGCCGGCCAGCGCCTCGAGTTCTTCTTCGAGCCGCCCGAACACGCTCGGGTCGCCGCCCTTGAGGCGCACCACGCGCAGGCCCTGCTTGGCGAACTTCACGAGCAGGGCGTTGATGCGGGCCTGCCCCGAGGCGTCGCACGCAGGAGCACCCGGCTCGCCGGGCTGCGACGAGAAGCCGCGCTTGCCGACGTCGACCCAGCGCGCCAACGGTGCGTGCTCGCGCAGCGCCGGGTCGGTGAGGGCGTCGAACAACACCACCTCGGCGCGGCCCAGGCGGCGCGCGCCGCGCAGGGTGATGAGGTCGGCCGCACCGGGGCCGGCACCGATAAAGACGACGGCGTGCTGCATCACGCGACGAGCTAGGCGCCGCTGGTGCGGTGGCTGGCCGGGTCGACCACGATCAGCGCGCCGCTCACGCGGTTGGTGGCATAGGGCTCGAGCGGCAGCGGCATTTGTGCCTCGATGTGCACCTGGCCGATCTCGTTGACCGCGAGCTCGTGTGCATCGGTATCGGCCAGAGTGTGGATGTCGCGGCGGCTGTCGATTGCGGTGATGCGCGCCTGCACCCAGCGGTGGCCGTGGCGCAGCCAGTACATGCGCCCGATGCGCGCGGGCTCGGTGTCGAGCCAAGCGAGCGTGGCGGCAAACTGCCGCGTGGTGGCGAGCGCCACCGCGCCGCCCGGCACGGCGGCGCCGGCGATCCAGTCGCCACGCGAGACGTCGAGCTGGCGGTCGAGCACGAGACCGGCCGACTGCCCGGCCTCGCAGGCCGCCACCACCCGGGCGGCACGGCGCACCTCATCGACGATGGCCGTCTGCCCGCTCGGAAACACCTGCACCGTGTCGCCCGCCTGCACACGGCCGTGCGCGACGCGGCCCCACACGGTACGCGGCTGGTGGCCGGCGGCACCCCGACCGCCCTGCGCCATGGCGTGCCGGGCGACGTATTGCACCGGCATCAGCAGCGCACCGTCGTGGCGTTCATCGGTCGCCGGCAAGGCGTGCAGTGCATCGAGCAGCGTGGGCCCGCCGTACCACGGCCAGTGGGGCGAGCGCAGGCTGACGTTGTCGCCGCGCAGCGCCGACACCGGCACGGTGGCCGCCACCTCGAAGCCGGCCTGGGCAGCAAACTCCCGCAGCGCCTGGCGCACGGCGGTGAAGGCGGCTTCGGCTTCGCCGCCCACGGCGTCGAGCTTGTTGACGGCGAACACGATGCTCGGTACGCGCAGCAGTTGCGCCAGCAGCGAGTGGCGCCGCGTTTGCACCAGCAGCTCGAGCGGCGTGCGGCGCCAGTCGAGCTTGGTGATGTCCACCAGCACCACCGCCGCGTCGCTGCCGGCCGCGGCCGTGACCATGTTGCGCGTGTACTGCTCGTGGCCGGGCGCGTCGGCGATGATGAACTTGCGCTGGCGGGTGGCGAAGTAGCGGTAGGCGACGTCGATGGTGATGCCTTGCTCGCGCTCGGCCTCCAGGCCGTCGGTGAGCAGCGAGAGGTCGATGGCGCTGCCGGCGGCGCGCTTTTCGAGCGCCTCCAACTGGTCGGCGAGGATGGCGCTGCTGTCGAGCAGCAGGCGGCCAATGAGCGTGCTCTTGCCATCGTCGACCGAGCCGGCGGTGAGAAAGCGCAGGGCGCGGTGGGTGTTCATCAAAAGTAGCCTTCCTTCTTGCGCCGCTCCATCGAAGCGTCGGAGGTGCGGTCGTCCATGCGCGTGGCACCGCGCTCGCTCACGGTGACCGAGAGCGTCTCGACGACGACTTCGTCGGCGTTGGCTGCCGCGCTTTCCACCGGGCAGGTGCAGGTCATGTCGCCCACGGTGCGAAAG
>JANONH010000307.1:0-1737 GCA_031420735.1 Methylibium sp. | reverse complement strand
GCCGTGGTCGCTTGGGCGCGACCAAGCCTATTTGGGCGTGTTGGTCGACGACCTGATCACCCAGGGAGTTTCGGAGCCCTACCGCATGTTCACGAGCCGCGCCGAGTTTCGGCTGCAGCTGCGCGAAGACAACGCCGACCTTCGCCTCACCGAGACGGGTCGGCAGCTCGGCCTGGTGGACGATGCCCGGTGGAGCGCATTCAACCGGCGGCGCGATGCGGTTTCGCGCGAGGAGCAAAGGCTCAAGTCGAGCTGGATCCAACCTGAACGGGTCAGCGCCTCGATTTGCGAAAACTTGATCGGCAAGTCACTTGAGCGCGAGTATTCTTTGTTTGACTTGCTGCGACGCCCCTCAGTCGGGTTCGATGCAGTTATGGAATTGGCCCAATCCGATGTTTCACGTGAAACTTTGCGCAGTGAACTGGGGGAGGCACTTGCCGACAGCGTGATCGAGCAACTGGAGATATCGGCCAAATACGCCGGCTACATCACGCGACAGCAGGCAGAGGTCGACCGGGCCTCCCACTGCGAGGATTTGAAGCTGCCCGAGGATTTCGACTACCTGGGCGTCAAGGCGCTGAGCCACGAGGTCCGGCAGAAACTGCACACACAGCGCCCCGGCACGCTGGGCCAGGCGTCGAGGATCTCCGGCGTCACGCCGGCGGCCGTCTCGCTGCTCCTGGTTCACCTGCGCAAGAGCCGAGCGCCTGGCGACGAACGACTAAAAGCGGGTGCACAGGGCGTGCCCCGTGCTGACCACGAGGCAAGCGGGCCGATGCTCGCTCAGCCCGACCTGGCCGCACCGCTGGGGCGGGTCGACGCCGGTGCCGACGCCAAAGCCAGTGCCAGCGCCAGCGCTAACGCCGCATGAGCGCCGACCTTGCCCGCCAGGCCCTCGCAGCCACGCTGGACAACGGAGCGCGAAGCCTCGGTCTGAGCCTGAGCGCCGCGCAGTGTGCTCTGCTGCTCGCACACCTCGAGCTGGTGGCGCAGTGGAGCCGCACGTACAACCTCACTGCGGTGCGGGACCCAGAGGCCATGCTCGGCGTTCATCTGCTCGACAGCTTGGCGGCGTCCTTGCCATTGCGCAGGGTTCTCGGGGAGCGGGGCGCGAGCGTGCTCGACGTCGGGAGCGGGGCGGGGTTTCCTGGCATTCCCTTGGCCATCGCCCAAGCCGACTTGCGCGTCACCTGCATGGACGCCGTGGCGAAGAAGGCAAGCTTTGTGCGCCATGTCGTCGCCGAGCTCTCCCTTGAAGGCGTGAGCGCCCTGCACAGTCGGATCGAAATCGCCCGACCGCAGCGCTGGGATGCAATCGTTTCGCGCGCTTTCGCCTCTTTGGCGGACTTCATCCGCCTCACGCGCCACCTGCTCGCGCCGGGCGGCGTCTGGATGGCGATGAAAGGTCACGTGCATCACGACGAACTGGCCGCCCTTCCTGCGGATATCGAAGTGTTTCACGTGGAACCGTTGAGTGTTCCAACACTTGATGCAACTCGGAGTCTGGTTTGGATGAAACTGCGCCAGGCGGTGGCGTGACCGACACCCTTTCCGGCCGCCCGGCGGCGTTAAGCGAGCCTGCAACACGCGAGCCCGCGGCATGCGATGCCGCGCTCGCAAGGCTGCCCGTTACCGATGGCTGCACCGCGTCGGGCCTGACTCTAAAAATCACAACGACCGCTGCGCGGGAGGATCTGCATTGAGCCAGGCCAGGATATTTTGCGTCGCGAACCAAAA
>JANONH010000306.1:0-2323 GCA_031420735.1 Methylibium sp. | reverse complement strand
CGAATGGAACTGCAGATTGCCGTTGAGGAACAGGCGCACGCCGGCCGCTCCGGCGGTGACCACCACGCGCTGGTAGTCGCTGCTTTCGCGCACGATGATGTCTTCGCCGTAGAAGCGGTCTTCGGCCCACGTCGTCAGGCGGTCGGCGCCGAGCATCGCCAGCAGCAGGGTGGCCAGCACCGCGGCGCAGGCCGTGGCGTACGCCCACCCGCGCCGCAGCTCGGCACGAAAGATCCACAGCGCCCAGGCCGCCACCGCCGCATTGAGCAGGCCGAAGAAAACGCCCGTGCGCACGAGGCCCAGGTGCGGCACAAACAGCAGCGGGAAGGCCACCGCCACCACCAGCGCGCCCAGGTAGTCGAAGGTCAGCACCTGCGCCACCAGTTCGCGCAGCGCCCAGCGCTCACTGAAGTGGCGCTTGAGGATGCGCATGACGAGCGGGATTTCCAGTCCCACCAGCACCCCGATCAGCCCCACCAGCCCGTAGAGCAAGACGCGAAAACTGCTCAAGGCGCCAGCGCCACCACCGAGCAGGCTGCTGTGGGCGACGAACAGCAGCGCCGGCATGAGCCCGCCAATGAGCCCCACCAGCAGCTCGATGCGCAGGAACTGCGCCACCAGCTGGTGCTCGATGTAGCGGCTGAGCCAGCTGCCGATGCCCATCGCGAACAGGTAGGCGCCGATGACGGTGCTGAACTGCAGCACCGAGTCACCCAGCAGGTAGCTGGCCAGCGCTCCGGCAGCGAGTTCGTAGACCAGGCCGCAGGCGGCGACGACGAAGACGCTGGCCAGCAACGCCAGCTCGGCCGGGGCGATGCGCGATGCGGCCGCTGGCGGCGCCGTTGCAGCGGGGGCGCTGTCGTCAGCACTACCTTCGGCGCGCAGTTCAGTCATGCAGCGAGGCTAACGCAGCGCCGTTTGCGCGGGCGTTTGCGGCGGGCGTTTGCGGCGGGCGCTCTGCGGCGTGGACCGACGGGAGGGAGTTGCCGCCGCCGGGTCGCGCGCGGGACAGCGCCCGAGCGTGCTGCCCGGCACACTCCAGGCCATGGGAACGCTCTACCTCGTGCGCCACGGTCAGGCCAGCTTCGGCGCCACCGACTATGACCAGCTCAGCGAGCTCGGCACACGCCAGTGCCAGGCGCTCGGCCGCTACTTCGCTGACCGCCAACTTCACTTCGAGGCCGTGCTGGTGGGCACCTTGCGCCGGCATGCGCAATCGTTGGCCGCCCTGGCCACGGGCCATGGCAGCGTGCCCGAAGCCCTGGCCTGGCCGGGGCTGAACGAGTACGACAGCGAGGCCCTGATCAGCACCATCCACCCGGGGCCGCTGGCCAGGCCCGATACCCCCGAGATCTACCGCGCGCACTTCAGGCTGCTGCGCCAGGCGCTCGCGGCCTGGATGGCAGGCACGACCGCACCGCAGGGCATGCCCAGCTACACCGAGTTCGTGGCCGGCGTCACCGGCGCGCTCGACCATGTGCGCGCCCATCACCACGGCAACGTGCTGATCGTCAGCAGCGGCGGGCCGATTGCCACCGCGGTCGGCCAGGTGCTGGGCACCAGCCCCGAAACCACGATCGAGCTCAACCTGCGCATCCGCAACAGCGCCGTCACCGAGTTCGCGTTCACGCCCAAGCGCCACATGCTGGTGGCGTACAACGGTGTGCCGCACCTGGACCACCCCGAACGCCGCGACTGGGTGACCTATGCCTGAGCGGCCGCGCTGGTCGTGCGCTAGCCGCTGATCGACGCGGCAACGATCAGGCCGATGGCGATGCACATCGCGCCGACCACGATCGCCAGCGCCATGTTCTTCTTTTCCACCAGTTCGGCCCACAGGTCGTAGGGGGTGAGCTTGTCGACCATGGCGAAGCAGAGCCAGAAGATCAACACGCCGATCAGGGCGTAGAGCATGCTGCCGAAAAAGGCGGCGGGCTTGAGCCATTCGATGCCCATCATGGGTTCCTCCGGGGGCTGGTTGGGATGAGGGAATGAAGCCGGTTCATTTGTGGCTGCCACCGCTGGACCAGCCGCCGAACGAGCCGCCCGAGCGGCTGCTGCGCCCGCTCTGGCGTTCACGTTCGCACTGCCGGTACTCGGCGCTGCTGGCACCGAAGGTCGAACGCACCTGGTCACATTCGTCGTCGCCGCATTGCGACAGCAGGGCCACGACCACGAGCGCCGCGAACAGCAGCACCAGGCCCTTGCCGCCCAGCGCCAGACCCGACGACAACGGCGCCACATCGCGTTGCAGCGCCGGGCGCGACGCCAGCGGAATCGCGAAGGCCGCGGCCACGGCAGCGGCCGTCAGCGTCTCGCCGGC
>JANONH010000305.1:0-3435 GCA_031420735.1 Methylibium sp. | reverse complement strand
GACGCCAGGCCGCGCGAGCCGAGGTAGGCGCGGGCCCATGCCATGTTCAGGGGCTCGGACGTGGCCGTGCCCTTGGTGAGGTTGACGCGAAGGATTTTTCCTGCCCAAGACATTTATTTCTCCTCAAGCCGCAGCGGCGTTCTGGTTGCCCAATTTTTCGGCCCAGGCGGACATCTTGTCCAGGCCGGTCCAGTTGGCGTCGACATAGGTGATGGCGCCGGTGGGGCAGGCTTCGGCGCAGGCCGGCTCGCCACCGCACAGATCGCATTTTTGCACCTTGCCGGTCTCCTGCACGTAGTTGATGGTTCCGAAAGGGCAAGCGATGGTGCAGACCTTGCAGCCCACGCAAGTGGTTTCGTTGACGATCTTGGCGCCGGTCATGTGGTCGATGGTGATGGCCTCCACCGGGCAGGCGTGCAGGCACCAGGCTTCGTCGCACTGCGTGCAGGTGTAGGGCACCTTGCGGCCGGTGTGATGGAAGTCGAACACCTTGATGCGCGACTTGCTGGGCGCATAGACGGCGTAGTTCTCGTATGAGCAAGCCATCTCGCATTGAAGGCAGCCAGTGCACTTCTCGGGATTTATGTGGAGGGTTTTCTGCATGCTATGGGCTCCTGAAAACGAATCTTGCTGGCAGTGCCTCGGACGGGCACGCTTCGGCGCGGACACGAAATCGCCGTCCGCGTATGTTGTTGGCTCTGCAACGGCCTTCATATCTGGTGAATACCCTCGGACGGACCGTCGCCGCGGCACACCGGGAGCAGCCTCGGAGGTTAGTCCTAAATTTCTCACGCGCGAGCCCAATGCCCGCAGACTTGCTGCGAAATTGAACATTGCGTTGCTATCGCATAGCATGCCCAACTTCATTTGGGCAGCCGGCCTCTGGCCGCAGGCGACTCGGTGAAGACGAGTGAGCAGTTTCCCGCCGCCACGCGCGGCCCCAGAAAGGACGGCCCGATGTCCAACCCGAGCCCGCAGACCACCGTCTCCGCCAGCCGCCGACGCCGCGACGAGGCGGCCCAGCGACCCATTGCCAGCGCCTTGCCGCTCGACGGCGAGCACGTGCTTTCCATCAACGAATCGCATGAACGCTGTGCCGCGCTCGGCCTCTCGCGCATCGGCGCGCCCGACTACTCGCCCATCGGGCGTTCCGATTTCGCCCTCACCCGCGACCGCAACCGGCGCCTCTTCGCCCACGCCGCGCCGGTGATGGAGCTGCTGTTCGAGCAGATCGTCAAGACGCAGAGCATGGTGGTGCTCACCGATGCGCAAGGCACCATCCTGCACTCCATCGGCGATCAAGACTTCCTCGAAAAAGCCGCCAAGGTGGCGCTGGCGGCCGGCGTGAACTGGGCCGAGTGCACCAAGGGCACCAACGGCATGGGCACTGCCCTGATCGACGAGCGGGCGGTGCTCGTGCACGCCGACGAACACTTCATGCACGCCAATCACTTCTTGAGCTGCCAAGCCGCGCCGATCCTCGACCCGCGCGGCAACATTTTGGGCGTGCTCGACGTCTCCGGCGACCGTCGCGGCTACCACCAGCACACCATGGGGCTGGTCAAGATGTCGGCCCGCATGATCGAGAACCACTGGCTCAACGACGATTTTCGCGACGCGCTGCGCCTGCACTTCCACAGCCGCGTCGAGTTCATCGGCACGCTCATGGAAGGCATCCTCGCAGTCGACGCCGACGGCCGCATCCTCGGCGCCAACCGCAGCGCCCTCGACCTGCTCGGCCTGTCGGGCGCGGCGCTGCGCATGCACAGCGTGCAGAGCCTGCTCGGCACCCCCATGGGCGCCATCGTCGACCACGGTCGCTCGCCGTTGGCCTCGCCCATGCGCATGGCCCTGCCCAATGGCCACGCGGTGCAGGTCCAGGCGCGCTGCAACTGGCCGCTGTGGCACGGACCGTGGGCCCAATCCCACCCCGGCAACGCCGGCGCGGGCGACGGCTTCGGGCCCGGTGCCAAAGAGCGCCTCGCCGTCAGCGGCGCGCGGGCCGCCAGCGACGAGCGCAAGGCACTCGTTGCCGACACGCCGCCTGCGCCCGCACCGACCTTCGCGCAACTGCAAACCGGCGACGCCCAAGTCGATGCCCTGATCGGCAAACTGCGCCGCGTGCTCGACCGCGACGTGCCGGTGCTCCTGCTCGGCGAAGCCGGCAGCGGCAAGGAGATGCTGGCGCGCGCCATCCACCGCGAGTCGCAGCGCTCGGCCGGGCCTTTCGTCGCAGTGCAGTGCGCCTCCACGCCCGAGGCGATGCTCGAAGCCGAGTTGTTCGGCTATTCCGAAGGCGTGTTTCCCGGCGTGCGTCGCAGCGGTGCGGTTGGCAAGCTCGTCTTGGCCAGTGGCGGCACGCTGTTTCTCGATGAAGTGGGTGGCCTGCCCATCGGCCTGCAGACGCGCCTGCTGCGTGCCCTGCAGGACAAGCGCGTCACGCCGCTTGGCGCCGCCGAGCCGCTCGAGGTCGACGTCGCCCTCATCGGCGCGACCGACCGCAATCCGCGCGAACTGATCGATGCCCACGGCATGCGCGAAGACTTTTACTACCGGCTCAATGGCCTGGCGGTGAAGCTGCCGCCGCTGCGCGCGAGAAGCGACCTGCGCGCCCTGGTGCAGCGCATGCTCGCCGAAGAGGGCGACGAAGCCCCACAGGTGGTCGCCGCCGAAGTGATGACTCTGCTCGAGGCCTACGACTGGCCGGGCAACCTCCGTCAGCTTGCCAGCGTCTTGCACACCGCCGCGGTCCTGGCCAGCGGTGAAGCCGCCATCACGCGCGAGCATTTTTCGGACCAATTCCTGGAAGAAACAATGCAGCGCGCCGCCCTTGGCGACGCTGCGCAGGCCTTGAACGACGCCGCACGCGTCGTGCCCACGCAGACGCCCACCACCGGCGGCACGCTCGAGGAACTCGAACGCGAAATGATCCGCCAGGCGGTTGACGCCGCCGACGGCAATATCTCGGTGGCGTCCAGGCGGCTGGGCATCAGCCGCAACACCATCTATCGCAAATTGCGCTGGCGCTCGGTCGCCTGAAGCGCGAGCTCGCCCACCCACTCGCGCGCGGCCTCGGCCAGGGCGGGCGCGAGTTGCGGGTCGCTCATGCGGTGCCCGGCGCCCGCCACCGCGCGTGCGCGCAGATGCAGAGCGCCGTTCGCCAAGGCGCGCGCCAGGGTCGGGTCGCAGGTGGCGTCCGCCTCACCCCAGACCAGGGCCATGGGTACGGCAAGCTCCTTGGGCACTGCGAGCCGCTTGCCTGCAAGACCGAAACCCTGCAGAGCGAAATGAGCATGCACCCGCCATGCGGCCAGCGACTGCGGCGTTGCCGGCGCGAGGCGGCCAGCATCGAAGCGGGCACCGCTCGCCGCCACGCCCCCGACATGCGACTGCGCGTCGTCGAAGGCCTGCCAACAGCGCGCCAGCCGCTCCTGC
>JANONH010000304.1:0-3374 GCA_031420735.1 Methylibium sp. | reverse complement strand
CTCCGGCTGGCCGTACTTTGCGAACGCCTCCTCCAGCGAGCGATCTCGGCATCAATGCGATGGCGCAGGACGCCGACGTGTCGTTGATCGACCCGCGCGTGGCGGCCAACGCGACCTGCAGGCCCTGGTGCTGCGCCACGTGGCATCGGCGTTTGCCGAAGACCCGGTGCGCGTCCTGCGGCTGGCCTGCTCTGCCGACTTCCCGACTTCCGCGTGGCAGCGCATCGCTTGGCGACGCTGCGCAGTGTTGCCAGTGTTCCAATTGTCTGCCGCACACCGCCCACCCCCAGAAGGCTCCTCATGACCCCGTTTCTCTACACCGCCACTGTTCCTGTGTTCCAGCAGATGCTCGGCGGCCTCTCCGGCGTGCTCGCCAAGGCCGATGCCCATGCACAGGCGCGCAAGTTCGAGCCGGATGCCTTGTTGCAGGCGCGGCTTGCGCCCGACATGCTCAACCTCGTGCGCCAGGTGCAGGTGGCCTGCGACTTCGCCAAGGGCGTCGCAGCGCGCTTGGCCGGCGCCGAGGTGCCGGCCTATGAGGACACCGAGCAGAGTTTTGCCGACTTGCAGGCGCGCATCGCCAAGACCCTGGCCTTCGTGGGCGGCCTGGGCGAGCAGCGCTTCGAGGAGGCTGCCTCGCGCGAGATCGTGACGCAGGCCGGCACTCCCAAAGAGAAGCGTTTCAGCGGTGCGTCGTACGTGTTCAATTACGGGCTGCCGCACTTCTTTTTTCATGTGACCACCGCCTACGCTGTTCTGCGCAGCAATGGCGTCGATGTCGGCAAGAAAGACTACATCGGCAGCTACTGACGCGGCGCCTCTGGCGCCGTCTGCGGCCGTCGGTGCAGGTGCCGCAGCAGCCACTGCACCGTGTCGTCCACGTAGGTGAAGACGACCGGGATCACCAGCAGGCTGAGGAAGGTCGAGGTGATCAGGCCGCCGATCACCACGATGGCCATCGGCGAGCGAAAGCTCGGGTCCACGCCGAGGCCCAGGGCAATGGGCATCATGCCCGCGCCCATGGCGATGGTGGTCATGACGATCGGCCGGGCGCGCTTGTGGCAGGCGTCGAGCAGGGCTTCGGCGCGGGTCATGCCGCGGTCGCGCCGCGCCATGATGGCGTATTCGACCAAGAGGATCGAGTTCTTGGTGGCCACGCCCATGAGCATGATGAGGCCGATCATCGAAGGCATCGAGATCGCGGTGCCGGTGATGAAGAGCGCGAGAAACGCGCCCGGCACCGAAAGCACCAGCGCCACGAGTATGGTCACCGGCTGCACGAAGTCCTTGAACAGCAGCACCAGCACGATGTAGATGCAAAGCACGCCGGTGGCCATGGCGAGGCCAAAGCTCGCGAACAGCTCCGCCATCGCCTCGGAGTCGCCCACCGAAGTCTGGATCACGCCGGGCGGCAGCTTCTGCAGGCTCGGCAGCGCGAGTGCCCGCGCCTCCACGTCGCCGAGCGGCTGCTGGTTGAGCTCGATCTCGAAGTTGATGTTGCGCAGCCGGTCGTAGCGGTCGATCTGGGCCGGCCCGCTCTCGATGCTGATGCTCGCCACGTTGCCCAGCTTCACCGGGCCGCGTGTGCCCGGCAGCGAAAGGCGCGGGAGCAGGGCGAGGGCGGCGCGCGCAGCGGCAGCGAGCTTCACCACCACCGGCACCTGGCGCTGCGAGAGGTTGAGCTTGGGCAGGCTCTGGTCGTAGTCGCCGGCGGTGGCGATGCGCAGGGTCTCGGCGATGGCCGAGGAGGTGACGCCGAGGTCGGCCGCGCGCGCGAAATCGGGCCGCACGATCAGCTCCGGGCGCACCAGGCTCGAGCTCGAAGTCACGTTGCCGATGCCCGCCAGCGTGCGCAATTCGCGCTCGACTTTGCGCGCATGTTCGGCCAGCACGCGGCCGTCTTCGCCGGCCAGCACCAGCACGTAGTTTTCGTTCGAGCCGCCCAGGCCGACCTTGACGCGCGCGCCGGGCAGGGCGCCGAGGCCGGCGCGCAGTTGCGACTCGATGGCCTGTTTGGAGAGGCCGCCGCGCTCGCCTCGCGGCGTGAAGTTGAGCGTGAGCGTGGCCTTGCGCACTTCGGCCGAGCCGCGCGGCGAGAAAGGGTCCGAGCCGGTCGCACCGCCACCGATGGCGGTGTAGATGAGTTTGACGTGCTCGTTTTCCTGCACGATCGCGCGTGCCTGCTCGGCCGCGGCGAAGGTCTGCGCGAAGGTGCTGCCCGGCGGCAGCGAAATCGACACCTGCGACTGCGACAGGTCGTCGGGCGGCAAGAAGCCGGTGGGCAGCAACGACATCAGCGACAGCGAGCCCACCAGGAACACCGTCGCCGCCAGGGTGGTTGCCACGCGGTGCCGCAGGCACCAGGCGACCCAGCGCATGTAGAGCACCAGCCAGCCAGGCTCGCGGTGCGCCCTCGCTGGCGCGCGCAACAGGTGGGCCGCCATCATGGGTGTGAGCATGCGCGCCACCACCAGCGAGAAGAACACCGCGATCGCCGCCGTCCAGCCGAACTGCACGAAGAACTTGCCCGCCACGCCGCTCATGAAAGCGGTGGGCAAGAACACGGCGATCAGCGTGAACGTGGTCGCGATGACGGCCAGGCCGATTTCGTCGGCCGCTTCCATGGCGGCCTGATAGGGCGTCTTGCCCATGCGCAAATGCCGCATGATGTTTTCGATCTCGACAATGGCGTCGTCCACCAGGATGCCCACCACCAGCGAAAGCGACAGCAGGGTCACGACGTTGATCGAGAAGCCGAACAAATACATGACCGCGAAGGTCGGTATGACCGACAGCGGCAGCGCGGTGGCCGACACCAGCGTGGCGCGCCCGTCGCGCAGGAACAAAAACACCACCAACACCGCCAGCGCCGCGCCTTCGTAAAGCAGCAGCAGCGAGCCGTCGTAGTTTTCCTGCACCGGATCGACGAAGTTGAAGGCTTCGGTGACGGCGATGTCGGGGTGCTCGGCGCGCAGCCGCTCGAGCGCCGCGCGCACGCCCTCGGCCACCTCCACCTCGCCCGCACCGCGCGCCCGCACGACCTCGAAGCCGACCACCGGCTGGCCGTTCAGCAGCGCCGCCGAGCGCCGCTCGGCCACGGTGTCCGCCACGCTCGCCACCTGGTCCAGGCGGATGCGGCGGCCGTCGCTGAGCATGACCTGAAGCTGCGCCAGTTCTTCGGCCGAGGGCACCGTGGCGATGGTGCGCACCGACTGCTCGGCGCCGCCGACGTCGGTGCGCCCGCCTGAGGCCTCTTGTTGGGTGAGGCGCAGTTGCCGAGAGATGTCGGCCGCGCTCGCGCCCAGGGCCTGCAGCCGCGCCGGGTCGAGCGCGACCTGCACCTCGCGCGTTGCGCCGCCCACCCGCGAGACGGC
>JANONH010000303.1:0-2484 GCA_031420735.1 Methylibium sp. | reverse complement strand
ATCGTCGTAATCTTCATGACGGACGCCCCTCTCGGTTCAAGTGGTTGATTAACGCTTCCACTTTGGCACGTTGATGCCGTTGCGGGTGGGGGCGTCCATCCCATTGCTTACAGCGGTTCGAGTTGGCCTAAATCGGGTCATATCAGTGTCTCCTTACCTTGGTCCCCATGAGGATGAGCCCGTTTCCCTCTTTTTTTGGGGATGGTCGCCAGAAATAGGTGATCTAAATTAATGCAGATGACGACGCACCGCTAATTGCCCCAAGACTGCCTCGAATAAACGTCGCCGACCACGGCCCGGGGTCGTCAAGATGTCTCAGGCGTGCTGAGCAGGAAGTCGATCGCCTCCTGCCACCAGCGCGAATCCAGGCGCTCGGGCCAGTCGGTGTGGCCCGAGCCCGCGAGCAAGGCGAGGCGCTTGGCGCCGCGCAGGCCCTCGTGCAGCGCCAGGCCGTGCGCCGCGGGAATGACGGCGTCGTGCTCCGCGACCACGGTGAGCACCGGCCGCGCAAAGTCCTCGAGGTGGGCAGCGCTGTCGTAACGGTCGCGCAGCAGCCAGCGCACCGGCAGCCACGGGTAGTGGTGCGAGGCGACGTCGGCCAGGCGGCTCCAGGGCGTGACGAGCAGCAGGCCGGAGACGCGCTCGCTCTGCGCCGCAGCGGCGCGCGCCGCCACCCCGGCGCCGAGCGACTCGCCGAGCACCAGCACCGGCGCACCGTGCAGGCCGTGCGCCAAGGCGATGGCCTGTTCGGCGTCGGGCACCAGGCTGGGCTCACCCACAAGCCCCCGGCGCTCGCCGTAGCCGGGGTATTCGGCCAGCACCACGCGCAGCCCGAGCGGCACCAGGGTGGCGGCGTAATGGGCGCGGTGCACGGCATGGCCGGCATTGCCGTGCAGCACCAGCACCGTGGCCCGAACGGCACCACGGGGCTCGGCGACGTAGCCGCGAAAGTCGCTGCGGTTCGGCCAGTGTTTCAGGCCCACTGGCAGCGCCGTCCCGGCCGCGATGCGCTCGGGCAGGTAGAGCAGGCGGTGCTGGAACATGGCCACCGCCGCCACCGCGACGAGGTAGAACACCGCCACGCTCAACAAGACCCAGCCGAGTTTCGCCATGGCCCGATCATCGCCTGCCGGCCGGGACGACGCACTGCCGCGTGAGCCGCGACCCACTCGCCGCGCTCGCCTGCCGGCAAAAGTAAAGCCCAGCGTAGGCCCTGCGGTGCCGAGCCTGCAGCCGCGCACTCTTCCGCACTCTTCATATGCGCCCTGCCTTGCTGAGCCTGCAGCCGCGCTCGGCTCAGCGTTCGTTCGTGGGACGCTCATCGCGCGATGCCGCCTCAGCGGCGCGCGCCCGCGCAGCGGGTTGGCGCAGGCCGATGGCCGCCAACAGCGCGGACATCAGCATCATGGCGCCAGCGATCGCGGCAGCGACATGCAGGCCCTGCAGGAAGGCCTGCCGCGCGCTGTCGAGCAGGGCGGCGGCCAGTGCCGGTGGCAATTGGGCGGCGGCGGCCGCGGCGCCACCGAGCGTGGCGCGCGCCGCCTCCAGGGCCTCTGCGGGCAGGCCGGGTAGCTCGGTGCTCGCCATGGCACGGCGGTAGAGCGCCGCGCCGAGGCTGCCAAAGAGTGCGATGCCCAGGGCGCCGCCCAGTTCGGCGCAGCTCTCGGAGATGGCCGCGGCCGCGCCCGCGCGCTCGGGTGGCACCGCGCCCACGACCAGGTCGGTGGCCAAAGTGAAAGCCGGTGACAGGCCGAGCGCAAGCGTCACGGTGGCGCCAACCAGCAGCCACGGGCCGGTGTCGGCGCCTGACTGCGTCAGCAGCGCAAAGCCGCAAGCGGCCAGCAGCAGGCCGGCCGTCACGCTGGCAGCCGGCGTAGAGCGGGCCACCAGGGCGGGCGTGGCCATCGAGCCGGCCACGAAGGCCAGCGCCCACGGCACCGTCCACAGGCCCGCGCGCAGCGGTGAAAGCGCCAGCACCAGTTGCAGGTACTGCGCGATGAAGAGGTAGACGCCGAACATCGCCATGCACGCCATCAGGTAGATCGCAAGCGAGGCGCCGAACGCTGGCAAGGTGAATAGCCGCAGCTCGATCAGTGGGTCGGCCAGGCGGCGCTGGCGCTGCACGAACAAGGCGCCGAGCGCCAGGCCCACAACCACCGCCAGGGCGGCCAAGCCGCCCGCGCCGTGCTCGGCCAGTTGCTTCAGGCCGTAGACGGTGGCGAGCACCGCGGCCAGGGAGAGCGCTGCGCTCGGCAGGTCGAGCCGGCGCGCGGCCGGATCGCGGAACTCGGGCAGCAAGCGCGGCCCGACGGCCAGCAGCAGCAGCATCACCGGCACGTTGATGAGGAACACCGAGCCCCAGGCAAAGGACTCGAGCAGCGCGCCGCCGAGCACCGGGCCGATGGCCGCGCCGACCGAATAACTCGAGACCCACACGCCGATGGCGGTGGTGCGCTCGGCGGGCCGACGGAACATGGTGCGAAT